>DATEZK010000132.1:0-2342 GCA_035255665.1 Candidatus Limnocylindria bacterium | reverse complement strand
ATCGTCGGACCGCAGAAGATCTTCTGGTACAACTTCAAAGAGGACCGCGCGAACCCGACCGATCCCGAAGCGCAGTGGGGATGGCTCCGCTACGACCTCACGCCGAAGCCGGCGTTCAAGGCGTTCAGCGATCTCCGTCGGCTTGGGGTGATGGACGCGACGCTGCCTCCGCGCTCATGAAGCGCGGCAGCGCCGCGAGTCCGCGGTGCGGTCTGCGCGCAAGGAGCTCGAGCTGAAGCCGTAGCGGGGGAAGCTTCGCCGCGTGCAGCGCCGCGCGCGCCAGCTGCGACAGACGCGTGGGCGCGGCGCGGAACGCGCGCCACGATCGACGCATGCGGAACTCGGCATGCAGCACCTGGTGCAGCTTGCGGTAGAAGGCCGTGCTGAACGGTCCGCGATACATCATGTCGAGGTCACTCGAATCGACCCAGTTCCGCTTCGCGCCCAGCTGATCCGCGACCGCGCGGTAGAACTTCGTCCCGGGCAGCGGGTACGACACGGACATGCCGATGTCGTCCGGTTGCGCCGCTCGCACCAGCCGGAAAGTGGCCGCGATGTCGTCGCGGGTCTCGCCGGGATAGCCGAACTGAAGGAAGAACCCGACGCGGATGCCCGAGGCATGTAGTCGCCGAGCGGCCTCCACCGCCTGTTCGACCTTTGTTCCCTTGTCCATTGCATCGAGAACACTCTGCGAGCCGGACTCCGCGCCGACCCAGACGATCTGCGCGCCGGCACGCCGCAACGCATCGATCGCGTCGCCGCGCAGCAGTAGATCGACCCGACAGAGGCTCTTGAACGGCGTCCGCAGATCACGTTCCTCGACGATGTCGGCGAAGCGCTGGATCCAGCCGGGCTTGAGCCCGAGAACGTCGTCAACGAATGAGATGTGGTCGGGCGCGTATGTCTCGCGCAGCCAGGCCAGCTCGTCCGCCACGCTCTCCGCGCTTCGCACGTTGTACCGCTGGCCCCAGATCGGCTTCGCGCACCAGTTGCAGTGATACGGACAGCCGCGCGACGTCGCCATCGCCATCGAGTAATAGCCGTGGCGCCGCCATGCCTCTCGATAGCGTTCCACGTCGACCAGATCCCACGCCGGCCGCGGCAGCGCGTCGAGATCCTTCATCTCCGGCCGATGCGCGGTGCGCGTGACCGCACCGGCGGAATCCGCGAAGGACAGCCCGGCGATCTGATCTGGCCGACCATCACCGGCGCGCAGGTGGTCGAGCAACTCGCCCAGAGTGACCTCGCCCTCGCCGTGGATCACGTAGTCCGCACCCGCCGCCAGGTACGACGCGGCGTTGTCACTCGCATCCGAGCCAGCGACCACGACCGTGCATCCGCGCTCGCGCGCGGCGGCGATCATCGCGACAGCCGCCTCCCGCATGCGCGACAGGCACATCTTCGAGAGGTAGTTGAAGTTGTCCTCGTACAGGACCGCGTACTTCGGACGCGTCCGGTCCAGCGCCGCCGACCACTCGGTCTCGGATGCAGCGAGCATCGCGTCGAACAGCGCGACGTCGTAGCCGCGGGCTCGCACGTAGCTCGCGGCGTAGAGCGTGCCCAGCGGTGGGTATGGCTGCATGGCCGCCTGCAGCTTCGGGTCGAAGCGGAGGTAGTAGGACTGGCCGAAAAGCACGTCCGTCATCCCAGCTGTCCTTCTATCAGTGCCGCCCGCTCGGCGTAGGCCGCGAGGATCCGGACGTCGTGCGCCGCGAAGTGGCCGCGGCATTCGATCTCGGAGAACGACAGGCTGCCGCCCTCCCGCGCCCCGCGCGCGGTGAGACGACGGATCTTCCGCCGCATCTCCCAGCGCTCGAGTGGCGCGAAGAGCCGCGACGAGAGCGCCCGGGTCGCGATGCGGGTGAGGATGTTGTCGGCGCGTGTCGGCCCGCGGTCAGCGCTAAAAGCGTTGGGCAGGTAGCCCTGCGCCCAGCGGTTCGCGTCGATGAAACGCGCGTAGTGCTCGGTCGCGCGGAGCGGCACCATCTGAGCGATCTCATGCGCGGCGAAGAGGTTGCGCTCGCGCAGCAGGGGCTCCGCCGTGCTCAGCAGGAAATTGGGGCAGAGCCGATGGCCGCGAAGCGCGGCGACCCGCACGACCGCAAGCACGAGCAGACGGCAAAGCCAGACCCGCCCGGGGTGGGTAAGGATGAACAGGTCGATGTCAGCGCGGCGCTCCGCGTTCGACATCGCGAGCGCCCCGGTGACGCCGACGAAGCGGACCAGCGGAAGCCTGCAGATCCACGCGCCGTAAGCGCGCGCGGCCCGCCACAGCTCGGCCGACGCCGTCTCGCGCGCGCGGCGCGTGTCGATCGTCGACGCGCGGCCGCGAAGGTGGAACA
>DATEZK010000131.1:0-3250 GCA_035255665.1 Candidatus Limnocylindria bacterium | reverse complement strand
AGATCGCCATCGCGCGGGACACGCGTGCCGCGCTCGGGCGCGCGCTCATCGCCGCTCGTCTTCCCCGCCCCGCTCCGGTTGTCGCCGCGTCGCGCGAGACCGCGCGAGCGCGCGCGATGCCCTGGAAGCGCCTCGCGATCGCGCTGGCGGTGATCTGCGGGCTGGTCTTCATGGTCCTCGGTCCCGGTGGCGCGCCGGGTGGCAAGCCCGAAGGCGACGTGAGCGCCGCGGTCGCTCCCGACGTGACGCGTCCGCAGCCTTTGGTCCAGCTCAGTCGCGGCCGCAGTGCGGTGACGAGCCCGCCCGAAGTGGTCGCGGTCGCCGAGCCGAGCGCCGAGCCAACGGCGGCGCCGACAGAGGCTCCGACCGCGGCACCCAGTGCGGGCGCGGGTGGAACGGGCGGCGCCGGCGGTTCCGCGAGCGGATCCGGTGGAGGCGGTGGCGGGATCGGCATCGGGACCGGACCCGGTCTCATCACGCTGCCGACACCGCGTCCCACGAGCACGCCGCGCTTCCCGCCGCCGGGCTACGGCCGCCTGACGGTCATCGTCCTCGATCGAGCGACGCTTCGTCCGATAGCGGATACGTGCGTGTCCTTCGGAAGCATCACCTGCACGAACATCACCGCCGGGGAAAGGACCGCTCTGAATTACCACACCGACTCGAACGGACGCTGGTCGCTCGACATCCCACTTGGAGCGCCGACCGTGAGCTACGACATGCTGTTCTTCAAGCTCGGGTACCGCGTCGAGGTCGGCAAGGTCACACTGCGGCGTGGGGGCAGCGTCGTCCGGACCGTTTACCTCATCAAGGCATAGCGCGAAGCCCGCGCGAAGCCCGCGCGACGACCGCGCGACTATTGCGTCGTGAGCTGCGCCGTCGCGGTGTAGATGCCCGACGCCGCGGTGATCGTGTACGTCCCCGGGGGTGTGTTCGCGGGAACGGTGAACGAGCCGCTCATCGCGCCGGTCGGGCTAGTGCTGGCGCTTGCGACTTGGGTCACGCCGAAGCGGATCACGTAGCTGCTGCTCGGCGGCCATCCGCCTCCGGAGTACGGGACCTGCGTGCCGGCCCGCGGCGGGAATGTGTTGTTCAAGGTGAACGTCGGTGTGTACACGACGACGATGGCGACGTCCGCGGTCTGCGTGAGCCCGCCGCCGCTCGCCGTGATCTTGTACGTCATCCCCGCGACCGCGCCCTGCGGTATGCGAATGATCGTCGCGAATCGGCCATCGGCCTGAACGTCCGCGCTACCGATCTGCGTCCCGTCCGGCCACCTGATCGTGATCGTCGCTCCGACCGTCCAGTTGGTGCCGAGCACCGGAAGCGTCCCACCCGCTGACGCCGAGCCACCGCTAAGCGTCGGCGGCATCGGCGTCGGTGTCGGCTGCGGTGTTGGCGTCGGCGTCGGCGGAATCGTCGGCGGGAGCGTCGGCGCCGTAGTCGGCGGCGCTGTCGGCGGCGCAGTTGGAACGAAGGTTGGCGCCGCCGTCGCTGTGGGCGGCGAGCTGGTGGGGCCCGGCGTTGGGGTCGCCGCGGGTGATGGGGACGGGCTGACCGTTGCGGACGGAAGCGCCGTCGGCGATGCGCTCGGCGTTGGCGTTGGCGTGATGTTGGTGCCGGCCGTGAATCCGAGGCCGGGCAACGGCGGGAACGCCGCCGCATCGGGCGGCCCGCTCGCTACCGGCAGCGGCACCTGTGGTCCGCGCACGAACTTGACCGGGGCCCGCTCGACGACCGTCAGCGGGCCGAGACCGCTCGCGGTGAGCGCGCCACGCGGACCGGTCGCGACGTCGATGCTCGTTGCGAACTTCGCGCCTGGCTGGCCAGAGCCGCTGGCGGTGTAGTTGAAGGAGAGCGCGCCGAAGGCATCCACGGCCGAGGCGCTCGCGACGAACGCACCACCGGGCGCGATGGATGTGACGAAGAGACGGTACGTGCCCGTCGGCGCGTCCGGGACGTCCACGAGCTGCGGGTCCGTTCCGGGATCGCTCGCGAGGCACCCGGGGATCTGACGCACGACATTCGGTCCCGGGAGCACGACGCCGCACGCGCGACCCGACGAGTCCATGACGACGAGATACGCGGGCGAGTGCATGCCGAAGCGCAGCCGGTTCGCCGGCGTGCTAACCGGGGCCGTGGGTGGCGAGTTCGGCGCGGCGGTCGTCGTCTGACCCGCGTTCACGATCACGCTCTGACCCTGCGCGGTGACCTGTACGGTGCCGTCCGCCGTGCGCACGGTGCTCGTGCCGTCCGCGAGCACGTCGGTGATGAAGCCGGTGCCGCGCACCGCCGCGGTCAGCGTCGGCGTTCGCACCTCGAACTTCGAATCAGCGCGCGTGAGCTTCTGCACGCTCGCCCAGGTGCGCCCGAGGGTCTGCGAGATCCCGATGAGCGTGGCGCCGTTCACGCTCGCGGCCTCCTCGATCTGCACAGTGGTCGCGGGCTCGATCTCGAGCGTCGATCCATCGAAGAACGTGACCATCGCATGGCTCTGCGCCGCGGTCTGCACACGATCGCCGGTGTTCACGATGTCTCCGTCGGCCGCGGCCGCGAACGCCGCGGTGCCGCGCGCGACCGACACGGTGCCGTCGAGGATCGAGAGGATCGTGGCCGACGCGGCGGCGCGCTGCTGCGTGATGACCAGAGCCGCCGGCAAGACCACCAGCGCGGCGATGACCGCGGCGATCAGAAGGCGACGACGCCCCCAGCCCTTACCCACCGATTGATAGTGCCCGTGCGTACCACGCCGGTAAATGCGCGAACCGACACGGCCTCTGTTCGCTGGATCATGGAGTGGTGAGGTCGATGGCCTCCGATACAGGGGTTTGGCTGCCACCGGGCGTCGGACCGCCGGTCATGACGTAGACGGTCCGACCGACCGCGACCACACCGATACCGTGGCGCGGGTTCGGAAGGTCGGGGAGACGGGACCACGCACGGGTCGCGGAGTCGAACATCTCGACCTCCTTGTATGTCCCACTCGGTTGCTCGCCGCCGACGAAGACGAGGCGACTGCCGACCACGTCTGCGCCAACGCCGCCGCGCGCAGTCGGCGCATCGGGCATCGCTTCCCATCGATCCGCGCCCGGGTCATAGCACTCGAACGTCGCGAGGTTCGTCGTGAGCGAGAGCTTGCGACCGCCGATCGCACAGATGCGACCTGCAAGCATCGCCGCGGCCAGGTGATCGCGCGTCGTGGGTATCGGCGCGACCTGACGCCAGCTGTTGGCATTCGCGTCGTACGCGT
>DATEZK010000130.1:0-2671 GCA_035255665.1 Candidatus Limnocylindria bacterium | reverse complement strand
GCTGGGACGTCGAGCGACTCGATGCTCGAGACGGCACGGTCGATCGAACCGAGGAGATGCGGGTAGTCGCTCCCCATCACCATGTGATCGGCGCCGACGAGGTCCCGGGTCAGTCGTAGCGACGGCGCACAGAACGACACTGTGTCGTAGTAGAGGCGCTTCAGGTACACGCTCGGCAGCTCGTCGATGTTGACGCGACACTCGGCGAAGTCGCGCCAGCCGTTATCCATGCGCTCCATGAGATACGGCACCGCGCCGCCGAGGTGTCCGAGGATCCAGCGGATGTTCGGCAGCTCGCGGAAGACGCCGGCGTAGCAGAGGCGCGCCACCGCGAGCGTCGTATCGAACGGGAACCCGATGATCGGCCCGAGAACGTATTCCGCGAATGGCTCCGCGCTGGCCGGGATCATCGGATGGATGAACACGCACACGCGACGGCGATCGCACTCCGCGAAGAACGGCCGGTAGAGCGGGTCGGTGAGCGCCCGTCCGTTGATGTTGGAGAGCACGATGACGCCGTTCATCCGGAGCTCGCCCTGCGTCCGCTCGAGCTCGCGTAGCGCCGCATCGGGATCGTCCATCGGGATCGACGCGAAGCCCTTGAACCGCATGGGGTGGCGTGCCGCGAGATCGGCGTATGCATCGTTGACCAGCCGCGCAACTTCGGCCTGCCGCTCGGGCGGCGCGAAGTACACGTTCGGTGTTGAGAGCGACAGCACCTCGACGTCGATTCCGACGCGATCCATGTCTTCCAGGCGCTTCGCGGGATCGGTCATCGGTGGCGTGATGCCGAAGAATCGCGACCCGCGGTAGCGGATGATCGTGCGGCCGGTGGGATCGGTGGCGAACGAGAATGCGCCGCCGACCTCTTCGATCAGACGGAAGAACGCCTCAGGGTAGTAGTGGGTGTGCAGGTCCCAGCGCACGCGCGAAGGGTAGGGGCGCCGCCGTTCTAGGGTTTGCCGAGGATGGTGGGTTTCGATGGAAGCACGAAGTCGGAGTCCGGGACCGTCAGCGAAAGGTTCGTCGCCTCCATGTCCAACGCGCCGAGACTCGCTCCAAACTTCTGCATCAGCATGATGCCCTGAGCGCTGTAGCAGAAGCGGCCATCGGTGGCGCCGGCGACCGGCGTCGTGGACTTCACGTCGAAGCAGTGCGCCTGCTGCCCCGCGATCTGTCGGGTCTCCACGAGCACGGCGCTGAAGAGCTCGGGGTGCTGGAGCATCGACTGCTGATAGAGCGCCGCGGGATTCTGCTGCAGCGCCGTATCGAGGCCCGTCATGCCGAGGCACTGCGCGGCGATACCGGTGCCGCCGAAGCACATGAACGTGCCTTCAGGTGGGATCGAGTAGATCGAGACGACGGAGGTCTGGCCGGCGGCGGTGGTGCTGAAGTCATAGCGGGTCTTCGGGGGCTTGGAATACCAGGACTGCTCTCCGCCACCGGTCATCGCCGTCCTGTACGTCACCTTGTATTCACTCACCCGCGCGGAGCTGAGGATCTGACCGAAGGTCGCGCCGCCTGCCGATGGTCCGCCAGTGGCGACGGCGCCGGACGCAACGGGGGCCCTGGTGGCCGTGTCGAGACTCGGCGTGGTACCCGTGGGGGTGGCCGCGCCGCCGCAGGATGCCGCGATCACGAACGCGAGCGCGAGGACCGCTGAGCTCCTCTTCTTCACCACGCAGCCACCATAGGGCATCTCACACCCCGGAGCGTGTCAACGTTCTATACAGAGCGAATGACACTTCCAACGACATTCGGTGAGCTGCTCGAGCAACACGAACGCGAGATCTACGCGTACGCGCTGCGGCTCACCGGCGATCGCGACGAAGCGGATGACGTCTATCAAGACACGTTCCTCGCGGCCTTTCGCTCGTGGCCACCGCCGCGGCGCGGCAACGAGCGCGCGTGGCTGTACAAGATCGCGACGAACAAGGCGATCGATCGCGGCAGACGCGCGAAGCGACTCGTGCGGCTCGGAGATCTACCGCTCGCGGCGCCGGAGCGCGATGGCGTCTCGATCGCGGATCTCGCGATGGCGGTGAAGACGCTGCCGACGGGTCAGCGCGCGGCATTCGTGCTGCGCAAGGTGCAGGGACTGTCGTACGCGGAGGTTTCGCACGCGCTCGAGTGCAGCGAGGACGCGGCCAGGTCGCGCGTGGCCGAAGCGATGAAAAAGGTGAAGGAGGCGATGCGATGAGTGAGCTCGGTCCCGTCGTCGCGGACGCCCGCGAACGACTGATGGCCCGCGCGCGGCGCGAAGGGCTCGAGACGGTGGGCTACCGCATCGTCGATTCGCCGCTTGGACCGCTCTGGGTGGCGGTC
Source organism: Candidatus Limnocylindria bacterium (assembly GCA_035255665.1). Lineage (GTDB taxonomy): Bacteria > Chloroflexota > Limnocylindria > P2-11E > P2-11E > CF-39. The sequence continues at coordinate 346 of DATEZK010000130.1, read as the reverse complement.
GGCCCGCGTGGCCTCCTGAACATCCATTACGGCGCCGAGCCGTCGCCCCTCGAGCTGCGGCGGATCGTCCGGGCCTACGGGCCCGGCGTCCTGCCCGACGCGAAGCGGGTGGACGCGGTCGCGCGCGAGCTCGATCAGTACTGGAGCGGTAAGCGCCGTGAGTTCGACGTCACCGTTGACCTGTCGCCGCTGACGCCGTTCCAGCGCAAGGTCCTCGCCGTGACCGCGCGCGTGCCGTACGGCGAGCTGATCACCTACGCGAAGGTGGCGCACCAGGCCGGCAACGACAAGGCCTACCGCGCCGCCGCCGGGGCGATCGGCGACAACCCGATCCCGATCGTCGTGC
>DATEZK010000129.1:0-3049 GCA_035255665.1 Candidatus Limnocylindria bacterium | reverse complement strand
CACCGGTCGCGTCGCGATCGCGGCTCGGCGCGCCGTGGTGAGCTGCTCGGTCGCATCGAGCTCCTGGCGCTCGAGCGCGGCGGCGCTGGCGAAAGACGGCAGGTGGACCGACGACGCGAGAGAGCGTGCGCGCGCGTCCGGAGAGACGATCGCGAGACGCCGCGTGCCCGCCGCGCGGCGCGCGACCTCGAAGAACACGGAGTTGCGCGCGACCGGCGCACCGGCCTGGATCGAGAGCACCAGATCGTCCGCGGCGGGTGCCGCCCCGATGCGCTCGACCGCCTCCAGCACGCTTGCGCGCGCGCCGAGGTCGATCACGGTCCGGCCGGCCACCGGCACGGTCATGATGCGTAGATCCCCGACGCGATCGCGGCCGCGCCGGCCGCGACGAGATCGTCGGCACGCAGTTGCACGTCGCCGTATGCGCGGCTCGCGAGACCCACAGACAGCGGCGTGACATCGACTGCGCCACCGAGAACGCCACTGACGGCTTCGCCCAGAGCGCGCGGAAGGGCGAGCAACGACTCGGGCACGCCAACGAAGAGCCAGCGCGCGGGTGGAAGACCGTCGAGCGTATGGAGCGACGCGACGACGCAGTCGGCCCACACTCGTGCGTCTTCCTCGAGACGATCCGGGCGAGATGCGATTGCGATGCGGCCGAGACCGAATGCGCGGGTCGCGACGACGCGTCCCTCGCGGAGGATCGCGAGCGAGGTCACATCCGCGCCGAGGCGCAGCACGCCGGCATCGAGCACGCCGGACTCCGTGAGCAACCGGCCCAGCGCGTATGCACCGGGCACGACCGCACCGCGGCGGCGCGCGGCCTCGAGCGAGCCCATCGCCGCCCCGGAGAGCACGAGCGGAGCGACACTGATGTCACTCCAGACCTCAACGAGGCCGCCACGCTGTCCGACGAGGCTCGCGAGATGCCGGCCGTCCAGCGACAGCGACGCGACGTCCTCGTGCAGACGCACGGTCGGGACGCCGCGGAGCGCGGGGTCCTCCTCGGCGTTGGCGGCCGCCGTCTTCGCAGTGACCGTCGCGGCTTCGCGCGTCGCCCGCGAGATCTCATTCGCGACGACCGGCGCGGACGACGTCTCGCGCTCGAACGAGGTCGAGAGGTGGTATGTGCGCACGTCGTCTCCGTCGATCGCCACGATCGAACGCTCCGTCCGCTGCCCGCGCTCCGCGGCGCCGAACGCGGTCGCGAGCGCGGTGGCGACCGATTCACGGTCGACGACCAACCCGCCGGTCACGGCGCCCTCGGCGAGACCCGCCTCACCGCGGCCGGTGATGCGCAGCCGGGAGTTCTCTCGCGTCGCGACGATGACCCGCGCGATGCCGGCGGAGAGCTCCACGCCGGCGACCAGCGGGCCTCTCGGTCCGACCGTGCGGGCATCCCGCGCGTTAGCGGCGGTCACGTCCCCCGTTCAAACGCTCGCGAACCGCAACCCGTGCCCTTTCGATGGCTTCGGCCAGCTTTTCGGGCTGGCCGCCACCGGCCGTCGCGTTGTCGGCGCGACCGCCGCCCTGTCCGCCGAATATCGGGGCCACCTCCTTCACGAGCTTGTTCGCATCGAGCGACGCCGCCAGGTCCTTGGTGATTGAGACGACGAACGCCGGCTGGCCGTTCCGGCGAGCACCCAGCACCACCGCGCCCGATCCGATCGCGGCGCGGATCCGATCGGACAGGGCGCGCAGGTGGTTCACGTCGGCGTCGCCGATGTCAGCCGCGACCAGCTTGGCGCTGCCCAGCAGTTCCGCTCCGTTCAGGAGCTTCGCTGCCTCAGCATCGAGTCCGCTGCGCTGAAGCGTGGCGAGCTCCTTCTCCAGCCGCTCGCGGGACTCGATGAGCTGAGCGACACCCTCCGGCACGCGCGTCGGAGGGACGCGTAGCGCCGCTGCCGCGCGCCCGAGACGTTCGCGCATGTCGCGCATCTCACGCAGCGCGCCGACGCCGGTCACGGCTTCGACGCGGCGGATGCCCGCGCCGATGCTCTCCTCCTTGGTGATCAGGAACGGCCCGATGTCTCCGGTGCAATGGCAGTGCGTTCCACCGCAGAGCTCGCGGCTCGGGCCCGCTTCGATGACACGGACCTCGTCGTCGTATTTCTCGCCGAAGAGCGCCATCGCGCCCGAGGCAAGCGCATCGGTGAGCGGCATCACGCGGGCGTGAACGCTCGCGTTGTCCAGGATCGCCTTATTCACCTCGTCCTCGACACGCTGCAGCTCCTGCGGAGTCAGCGCGCGGCCGAAGGTGAAGTCGAAGCGCAGATTCGGCGCGTGGACGAGCGACCCGGCCTGGTGCACGTCTTCGCCGAAGAGATTCCGCAGCGTCGCGTGCAGGAGGTGCGTCCCGGTGTGATTGCGCATCGTGTCGCGCCGGAGATCCTCGTCGACGGCGGCGTGCACCTGCGCCGAGACACGGAGCACACCGTCGACGACCTTCGCGCTCATCACGATGACGCCCGGCGCCGCGGTCTGGGTGTCGGCGACCATCGCCTGCCCCTCGTCCGTCGTGATCGTGCCGCGGTCGCCGACCTGTCCTCCACCTTCGGGGTAGAAGGGAGTGCGGTCGAGGACGATCTCGACGTCGGCTCCCTCGTGCGCCATCTCCACACGCGAGCCGCCGACCACCAGCGAGACGATCTTTGCGTCGGTCGCGAGCTCGTCGTATCCGGTGAACTCGCTCCGTAGGCCCTGCGTCTCGCGCAGCAGTGAGTAGAACTGGCCGAAGCGCATCGCGTCCTGTGTGAACTTCGCCGTCGCGCGGCTGCGGTTGCGCTGTCCCTCAAGCAGCTCGTTGAAGCCGCGCTCGTCGACGGTCAGGCCGGAGGCGGAGGCGATCTCCTTCGTCATCTCCAGCGGGAAGCCGTACGTGTCGGACAGCCGGAACGCCGTATCCCGGTCGATCCACTTCTGTCCTTCGGCCTTGGCGCGCGCGATGGCCTCGGTGAGCATCGCGAGGCCGTTCGCGAGCGTCTTCTCGAACTTCTCCTCTTCGTCGGCTATCACATGCGTGATGCGGTCGCGTGCCTTGGTGAGCTCG
>DATEZK010000128.1:0-2096 GCA_035255665.1 Candidatus Limnocylindria bacterium | reverse complement strand
GGCGAGCGCCGCGGGCCCGAAGGCGGCGAGGTAGCGGCGGATGAGCAGCTCGATCGCCTTCTCTTCCGTCGGCCTCGCGCCGCCGTCGATCCAGTGGCGCGCGGCCACATACGGGACGTTCGTGCCGCCGTGCCCCCAATGTCCGGCGGGCGGCGCGGATACGAGATCCGCGTGAGCGCTGACGAAGCGCCAGATGAGCCACTTGTACGGACCGCCGAAGGACCCAAGGCGCTCCGTCAAGTGCGTCACGACGTCCTCACTCGTTCGTGGCTCTCGCGTGTAGGCGACCGCGAGCTTCGCGACCTCCTTTGGATCGACGCCGGCACCGACCTGCAGCCGGTTCCACGCGCCGCGCTGGAGATCCTGCGTCGCGACGGCGTACGCGTAGAAATCCCGAGCGCTCACGAGATGGAGCGTGCCGCGCATGAGGCGCGCGCGTATGACCGTGTGCTTCTTCTCGATCGCGTTCCACAGGCTCTCGCGGTCGAAGTCCTTGAGTCGCGACCAGAGCGCGAGGTACGGCGAGGGCGCCCATTGCGCCTGGAGCGCCGCCAGGCGTTCGATCGCGGTCACGACCGGCAGCGCAACGCGTTCGAGGAGCATCTGGCGCGCGAGCGTTGCGCGATTCAACTCGCGCAGCGTGAGGACAGGCGCGTCCACTTTCGCGCGCGGACTCATGCCTTGACCCCGTGCGTCTTCGACTCCGGGTAGTAGAAGCGGACGAGCCGCTCGCCTTCTTCGACCAACGCCGCCTTGTCGCTCTTCGCGAGGCGCTTGAACGGCAGCAGCTCGAGCACCGCCTGCTTCGGCGTGGCCGCGATCTTCCACCGGCCGGCCACGAAGCCATCGATGAGGAACGTGGTCCACACCTCGGCGGAGAAGATGACCTGCTTCTTGTATTCCGTCGGCAGGATGCGGGTCCGCTCGGCGGCGTCGTGGCCGAGGATCGCCGCGTCGAAGCGCGCGAGGAAACGCGGCGGCGCCACCGTATCGGCGGAGGGGCGCGGTGCCTTCGCGAGATCGAAGAGCTCGCGTCCGCGCTCATCGCGGAAGCGGCGAATGTCCTTGACCCGTCCGAGTGCCGCGCGCAGTAGCGGAACGCGGCAGCCACTCCAGGACGCGAGGTCGCCGACCGTCGACGGGCCGAACGCGCCCAGGTAGCGGCGCGCGACGAGGTCGAACGCGGCCTCCGGCTTCGGCGCCTTGCTGAGCCGCGCGGGCGGCGCAACGAAGCGCGCGAGCTGGCGGTACTCCCAGTACGCGCCGCTCTTCTCCCAGATGATCCCGCTCGCGGTGACCGCGGCCCAGAGGTACCAGTTGCGGAGGCGCTCTTCCTTCGGCGCGTCGCGCGCGATGAACTCGCGGATCTCTTCGCGCGTGCGTGGCGTCTTTCCGGCGAATTTGAACACCTTGTCATGGATGTCCTTGAGCGACGCCAGATCCGGACCGCCGGGCGGCCGCCACGCGGCGAATAAGCCGTCGAGAGTGACTTTCGAGTACGCCGCGTACTCCATCGCGCTCACCAGATGAAGCGTGGCGCGCATGAGTGTCGCCTTGACGACATCTCCTTTGTCGATCGCGGCCCGGAGATCCTCGCGCTTGAATCCGGCGACGCGTGTCCACAGCGCGACATAAGGTGACGGCGCCCACTGCCCCTGAAGGCACGCGAGCCGTTCGATCGCGTCGACGGCAGTTACGCGTTGACGCGTGAGGAGCATCTGACGTGCGAGCAGCGCGCGATTCAGCTCGCGCAGCGTGAGGACGGGAAGATCGGTCTTCGCGGGCATCGCCAGAGGTTAGGCCAGCCGGCGAATGACCCCGATGACCTTCCCTTGGATCTGGATGTCGCGCGTGTAGATCGGCTGCATCGTGCCGTTGGCGGGCTGCAGTCGCACGCGGTCCTTCTCCTTGAAGAAGCGCTTCAACGTCGCGCGGTTGTCCTCGAGGAGCGCGACGATTATGTCGCCGTCCCGGGCAGTGTTCTGCTGCTGCACGACGACGAAGTCCCCGTCGTCGATGTGGTCCTCGATCATTGACTTACCGCGGACGCGCAGGACGAACGTCTCTCTGCCGCGCCCGGCGGCGAGCTCGCTCGG
>DATEZK010000127.1:0-19456 GCA_035255665.1 Candidatus Limnocylindria bacterium | reverse complement strand
CTGCACTCTCACTAGCCGCCCCACGGTCGGCCTCTCTATGCACGACCGATTCCAGCCTGTGTCTGTGCTGTTGACAGACCGTTACCGCCGCGACATGTCGTGCGTGACGAGCGCTTGCTCGTCTGGTGATCTTTCTCGCGGTGCGCAGTGATTCAGCCCGGTGATGCGATGACGACGAAGCGCGGGTCGTCTGGATTCGGGCCAGTGGAGGTCTGCAGGGTCAGGCGTTCGGTGGTGGTGGGTTGCGCCCAGGAGACGTCGGTGGGTGCCACGCGCGGATGCACTTCGCTCACGACGTAGCGACGCTCGCGTCCATCGGGTGCGACGATCACGACTTCGTCGCCCACCCGCGCGCTCCACAGCGAGAGGAACATCCCGCGACGCGCGTGCGCGTAGATGTAGGAGTTGCCCACGTCGCCGGGTATCGCGGTGCCGGGGAAATGGAACGCGAAGTTGTCTGGGGTCTGCTGCTGCACCGTGTCCCGCTCGATGTCGCCCTCCGCGATCGGCAGATCGATCGCGAGTCGCGCGATCTTGATGCGATAGCCCGGGGGGATCGTCGGCACTGGCGTCGTGGTCGGACTGGCGCTCGGCCCGGGGGCGGTGGGACTCGCCAGCGGAGATGCTGTGACGGCGGCGACCGCAGATGGCGGCGGCGAGGCTGGCGTCGCAGGCCGCAGGGCGCTGACGATGAGCACCAGTCCCAGGCAGAGCGCCAGGACGCTCAGGGCCGGCGTCCAGCGGTTCACGGGCATACTCCCGAGCACACTAGATGCCCGCCGAACGCCTCACGTACACGACGCGCCGCGAGCAGGCCAGCGCAGCCCTGCGCGCCCGCGGCCTCGCTGCGCTCCTTCTCTCGCCAAGCTCGGACCTCGCATACCTCGCGGGCTACCGCATGCACGCCAGCGAGCGCCTGACCTGTCTGGTCATCGGTGCGGACGGCGACTCCACGCTCGTTGTGCCCGAGCTCGAGTCACCACGGGCGAAGGCCGCGGCACCGGATCTGACGCAGCGCATCTGGTCCGAGACCGAGGATCCCTACGCGCTCGTCGCGTCGCTCGTGACCGCGAAGGGCGACGTCGCCGTAGCGGATCAGATGTGGTCGTTGTTCGTCCTGCGCCTGCAGACCGCGCTCCGCGGTCGCGGCTTTCAGCTCGCATCCGTCATCACGCGCGGCCTGCGCATGCGCAAAGATGCCTACGAACGCGAGGCGCTCCGCGCGGTCTCGGCCGCGGCGGATCGCGCGTTCCCGCGTCTCCTCGAGCGCGAGTTCGCGGGCCGGACCGAACGCGAGATCGGCGCGGAGCTCGCGGCGCTACTGCGCGAGGAGGGCCACGACGAGGTCACGTTCACCATCGTCGCCTCCGGTCCGAACGGCGCGTCACCTCACCACGAGACCGGCGATCGGCGCATCGCGCGTGGCGACACGGTCGTGCTCGACTTCGGCGGAACGCGCGAGTGGTACTGCTCCGACATCACGCGCAGCGTCCACGTCGGTGCGGATGTCGACGACGAGGTGCGTAAGGTCCACGACATCGTGCGGCGTTCGCAGGAGGCGGGGTACTCGGCCGCGCGCACGGGCGCGACCGCGGCATCGGTCGACGCCGCATCGCGCCGCGTGATCGACGAAGCCGGATACGGCGAGCGCTTCATCCATCGCACCGGGCATGGCATCGGGCTCGACGGTCACGAGCATCCGTACCTCGTGCGCGGCAACGACGAGGCCCTCGAGCCGGGCATGGCATTCTCGATCGAGCCGGGCATCTACATCCCAGGTCGGTTCGGCATCCGCATCGAGGACATCGCGATCCTCGGCGACGACGGCCGCGCCGAACCGCTGAACCGAGCGGATCACGCGCTCGCGATCGTCCGCTAATCCCCTGCGCTTCTGGCTCGCGGTGATCGCCGCGGCGATCGCGGACGTCGTTGTGTTCACGCAGACCGCGCTCTGGGTCGGCAACGGTGCGTTCCTCGCGATGGCCTATCTGCTGTTCGCATCTTTCGGCGCGGGATGGTTCGCGGCACGCCGCTCGGCGCTGGCGGGTGGGCTCTCCGTTCTCCTGGGCGCTGAGGCGGCGGCGGTCTTCCAGTTCATCACCGCGACGCCGGTGGAGCTCGCCGGCGCGAGCGCGCTCGATCTCCTGGGTTGGGCGGCTCGGCTCGCGGTCTGGGCGTTGCCGTACGCGATCGGCGGCGCGTTCGCGGGTGCGGCCGGTGGCTGGCTCCGGAGTCGCGCGCTGCGGCGCGCCTGATGCGCACGCGACTGGTCGCGGCGGTGATCGCGACGTCCGTCGGCCTCGCCTTCTGGTGGGCGCTGACCGAGCCGCTGCCGGTGCCGCCAGTCATCCTGCTCGCCGTGCCCGCGGCGATCCTGTTCTGCGCGGGCATCATCGCGGGCCGCCTCGGCGCGATCGCCTCACCCGTCGCGCTGCTCTTCTCGCTGCTGGTCGGCAGCATCATCGCGACGCAGTTGCATCAGTACTTCCGACCGAACACGCCGCCGGTGTCCTCGTTCGGCCCGCTGCTCATCCTGCAGCTGCCCGACCTGCTCATTCCCCTTGGCGTGGCGGTCGTGCTCGGTGGCATCGGTGGACTGATCGGAGAGAGACTGCTGCCTTCGGTGCAGGAGTGAGATGACGACGATCCACACGCTCGGCGACTCGGTCTTGGACTGTGCTCGCTACAACGAGCGCGGCATCATGCCCGCGGAGCTTCTCGCCCGCAACGACGATCTGCTGTTTCCTGATTTCCGCGGCCGCGACCTTTCGACCCTCCTCTCAAGAGATGTGAGAGTCGATCACCGCGCGAGAGATGGCGCGGTAGCCGCTGATCTTCGGGCTCAGCTCCGTGGAATGAGGGTGAGTGCCCAGGATCTCGTTCTGTTGAGTATTGGCGGCAACGACCTGATTGCAGGACTGCTCGATGGGGACGATCGAGCGTTCAGCCAGTTCGGCGAGTCGGTCGACGGAGTGTTGGGGCAGCTTCCTTCAGCCAGCGTCTTCGTAGCCAACGTCTACGACCCGAGCCTCGGAGACGATGCGCGCAACTTCCTTGGAGGAATCGATCCCGCCGTCGCGCGCCGAGCGCACCGGCGCGTGAATCAGATCCTGGCGTTGGCGGTGGCGCGATCCGGCGCCGTCCTTGTGGACCTCCATGCGCATTTCCTTACCGGCGATCCCACATGGTTCGTGCAAGACATTGAACCGAGTCTTGTCGGGGCATCGGAGGTGCGCCGGGCGTTCCTGGTGAGCTGGGAGGCCCTAGGGGAGTAGCGGCGCCGCCGCCTGCAGCGCCCACGCATAGAGGGAGTTCGGCAGCACTCCGAGAACGATCGTCGCGACCGCCGAGATGCCCAGCGCCGTCGACAGCAGTCGCGTCCGGAGCACCATCGGCGCACCGGTCTCCGGGTCGTACATGTACATGTGGACGACGACCCGCAGGTAGTAGAAGGCCGCGAGCACCGCGTTGAGCGCGATGAGCACCGCGAGCCACGCATAGCCGGCGTCGAGCACGGGGAGTATCACGAAGACCTTCGCGACGAATCCGACCGTCGGCGGGATCCCGGTCAGCGAGATGAGGAACACGAAGAACGCGAACGCGCCGAGCGGATGGCGTCGCCCGAAGCCATTGAGCTCCTCGAGCGTCGCTCCGCGCGAGCCCTCGACGTCGAAGTACAGGAGGCACGCGAACGCGCCGAGGTTCATCACGCCGTACGCGAACACGTAGAAGAGGACGGCGGCCGTCGCCGACGCACCGGCGGTCGCAGATGCGGCGACCGCCGCGAGGATGTAGCCGGTGTGGGCGATGCTCGAGTACGCGAGCATCCGCTTCGTATTGGTCTGCACCAGCGCGACGATGTTGCCCCCGGTCATGGTCACGGCGGCGAGCACCGCGAAGACCGTGGTCCAGTCGACCGAGAGGGGCGCGAGCGCGATGACCAGCACGCGCAGGATCGCGGCGAACGCGGCGGCTTTCGGGGCGACCGACATGAACGCGGTCGCCGGCGTCGGCGCGCCGTCGTACGCGTCCGGCGTCCACTGATGGAACGGCACCACCGCGGCCTTGAACCCGAGGCCCACCGTGACGAGAGCGAGGGCGACGATGGTCGGTCCGTTCGCGAGGCCGATGCGCTGCAGCTCGGTTGCGACATCGATGTAGCGGGTCGATCCGGTCACGCCGTAGAGCCACGCGAACCCGTACACGAGCAGCGCCGAGCTGAACGCGCCGAGCAGGAAGTACTTGAGCGCAGCCTCGTTCGCGAAGCGGTCCCGGCGCTGCATGCCGGCGAGGACGTAGATCGGGATGGTCATGAGCTCGAGGCCGACGAAGAGCGTGATGAAGTCGGTCGAGAGCGCGATGGTCATCGCACCGACGGTCGAGAAGCAGAGCGTCGCGTAGTACTCGGCGCCCGGGATCCCACGTCGCTCGAGGTATGAGGGAGCAACGACGGTCGCGAACACCGCGAGGAGGATGAACACGGCGCGGAAGAACGTCGTGAACGTGTCGATCTGGACATAGCCGCCGAAGTACTGGCCCGGCGGCGGCGCGAGCGGGCCGCCGAGGAACGCGAGCACCAGACCCATGACCGTCAGCGCCGGCAGCAGCAGTCGCGCCTGCGCGCGCGAGATCAGCCCGTCCACGACGAGGACGACGCAGGCCGTGAGCGTCACGAGCACCTCGGGCAGGATCGGCGTGATCGTGTCGACGAACGTCGTCATCGCAGCGCCAGCTGGAAGCCCGGATCGGTCGCGAGTCGCAGCACCTGTTCGAGCGAGGGTTGGATGATGTCGATCGCCGGCTGCGGAAACACGCCCAGCAGGACCGTCAGCACGAGCAGCGGCACGGCGCAGGCGACCTCGAGCGGCGAGAGGTCCGGCAGCGCGCGATAGGCCTCACGCACGGGTCCATACATGACGCGCTGGAACATCCAGAGCATGTACACGGCGGCGAGGATCACGCCGAGCGCGGCGACCGGACCCCAGAAGAGCCCGCCGAGCGGCACGCCGCTGAACTTGAAGGTGCCGAGCAGCACGAGGAACTCGCCCACGAAGCCGTTGAGGCCTGGGAGGCCCAGCGACGCGAGCATGAAGACGGCGAAGAAGGTCGCGTACAGCGGCCAGCGGTTCGCGAGGCCACCCAGATCGGCGATGAGCCGACGGTGCGTCCGTTCGTACTGGATGCCGACGAAGAGGAACAGCGCGCCGGTGACAAATCCGTGGTTGAGCATCTGCAGCACCGCGCCGACGGCGCCCTGCGCGTTCAGAACGAAGATCCCCAGCGTCACGAAACCCATGTGCGCGACCGATGAGTACGCGACCAGCTTCTTCAGATCCTTCTGCACCGTCGAGACCGCGGCGCCGTACAGGATCGCGATCACCGACAGGACGATGATCACCGGCAGCCACAGCTGCGTCCCCACCGGGAAGAGCGGTAGCGCGAAGCGCAGGAAGCCGTAGCCGCCCGCTTTCAGCAGGACGCCGGCGAGGATGATCGACCCCGCGGTCGGCGCCTCGACGTGAGCGTCGGGCAGCCAGGTGTGGAACGGGACCATCGGCAGCTTGATCGCGAACGCCAGCCCGAACGCGAGGAACACCCAGAACTGGAACTCCGCCGAGAAGCGGCCGCGGTTCGTGAGTAGCTCCGTCAAGGAGAGCGTTCGCGATCCCTCGTCACCCGACGCGAGCCAGACGGCGACGATGGCGACGAGCATGAGCAGCGAGCCGGCCAAAGTGAAGATCACGAACTTGAGGGTCGAGTAGATGCGCCGCGGGCCGCCCCAGATGCCGATGATGAGATACATCGGCACGAGCATCAGCTCGAACATCACGTAGAAGAGGAAGAGGTCGAGCGAGACGAACACGCCGACCATGCCGATCTCGAGCACGAGGAACGACGCCATGAACGCCGGGAGCCGGTCCTTGATCGAGCCGCCCGACGAATAGAGCACCGAGATGAAGGTGAGCAGCGTCGTCATCGGAACGAGGAGGACCGAGATGCCGTCGACGCCCACGAGATAGCGGATGCCCAGGCTCGGAAGCCACGCGGCCTCCTCGACCAGCTGGAAGCCTGCCTCGCCCACCTTGAACTGCGCGAGCATGACCAGCGAGAGGACGAGCTCGACGAACGTCGTCACGACCGCGACCTGCTTCACCGCGCGCGGGTCGCCGCGGAAGACGTACAGCGGCAGTAGCCCGACGGCGGGCACGGCCAGGAGCAGCGTGAGGATGTGGTCGATCGTCATCGTGTGAAGACCCCCGCCGCGTATCCGCCGTACGCCACGAGGATCACCAGCAGCCCGGCCACGATCGTGAGCGCGTAGTTGCCGACGATCCCGGTCTGGGCGCGACGCAGCCCTGATCCGCCGACGGCCGCGAGCCAGCCGAGCCGGTTCGCGAGGCCGTCGATGATGTGGATGTCGAAGGCCCACATGGCGCCGAACGCGGCGCGCAGTGCGTCGACGATGCGCCGGTCATACAGCTCATCGACGAAGTACTTGTTCACGAGCAGCCGGTAGAAGGGGCCCGCGGCGCGAGAGACCGCGGCGGGGTCGGGCCGATGGCGCACGTACATCGAGAGACCGACCAGGATGCCGAGAACGCCCGCGGCGACCGAGACCGCCGCAAGGGTGAGGATCGTCGCGATCTCTGGTGCGTGCTCGGCGGTCCCTTCGTGCTCGAACACAGGACCGAGGAAGTGGTGGATGAACCCGGCCTCGGGCGGGAAGCCGACGGCGATGCCGAGAACAGCCGTGCCGACGGCGAGGGCGATGAGCGGCAGCGTCATCACGGTCGGCGACTCGTGCGCGTGGTCGTACAGATGGTGGTCGCGCGGCTCGCCGTGGAACGTCAGCCACATCGCGCGCGTGACGTAGAAGGCGGTGAGGACCGCGGTGAGGATGCCGATCGCCCACAGCACCGGGTAGCCGCCGAGGAACGCGGCCGCCACGATCTCATCCTTCGACCAGAAACCGGCGAGCGGCGGCAGCGCCGCGAGCGCGCCACCGGCCAGGAGCATCGTCCAGTAGGTCACCGGGAGCTTGCGCCGCAGGCCACCCATCTTCCGCATGTCCTGCTCCCCGCCGAGGCCGTGGATGACCGACCCGGAGCCGAGGAACAAAAGCGCCTTGAAGAACGCATGCGTTGCGAGGTGGAAGATCGCGGCGATGGGCGCTCCAACACCGAGCGCGAGGAACATGTAGCCGAGTTGGCTCACCGTCGAGTACGCCATGACGCGCTTGATGTCGAACTGCACGAGCGCGATCGTCGCGGCGAAGATCGCGGTGACCGCGCCGACGGCCCCGACGACCGCGAGCGATGGACCGGCGGCCTCGAACAGCGGCATCGAGCGGGCGACCAGATACACGCCGGCCGTGACCATCGTCGCCGCGTGGATCAGCGCGGACACTGGCGTCGGACCCTCCATCGCATCCGGCAGCCACGAGTGGAGCGGGAGCTGCGCCGACTTTCCGGTCGCGCCGAGGAAGAACGCGAGGCAGATCAATGTCAGGTTTGCTTCCGTCGCGATGTCGACGTGCTCGAAGACCTCGGTGAACTGCATGGAGCCGAAGACGAGGAACGTCGTGATCATGCCGATCGTGTAGCCCCAGTCGCCGATGCGGTTCATGACGAAGGCCTTCTTCGCGGCGACGTAGGGTTCCGGACGTTCGAACCAGAAGCCGATGAGCAGGTAGCTACACAGGCCGACCCCCTCCCACCCGACGAACATCAGGAGGTAGTTGTCGGCCATGACCAGGATGAGCATCGCGAACACGAAGAGCGACAGCCAGGTGAAGAAACGATGAGCGCCGTGGTCGTGCTCCATGTATCCGTTCGAGTACACGAAGATGAGGAAACTCACGACCGTGACGACGAGGAGCATCACCGAGGACAGCGGATCGACGAGCGCGGCGACGTTGATATGGAAATCGCCGACGCCGATCCATTCGTAGAGCGTCACGGTCGTGCTGTCGTGGCCACCCTGGACCTCGAGGAAGACGCCGATGGCGAGGAGAGCGGAAACTCCGACCGCGGCGGACGCGATGATCCCGGTCCAGCGGTGCAGCCACCTGCGACCGAACAGGCCGTTGATGAAGAACGCCGCGAGCGGCAGCGCCGGGATGAGCCAGACGTTCTGGATCATCTCGTCTAACCCTTCATCTGCCGGATCTCATCGACGTCGACGGTGGGCCGGTTGCGATAGGCGGAGAGGATGATGGCCAGGCCGACGGCCACCTCGGCCGCGGCGACGACGAAGATGAAGACGACGAACACGCTGCCGCGCTCATCGATCGACGCGAAGCGGCGCGAGAATGCCACGAGGGCGAGGTTCGTCGCGTTGAGCATCAGCTCGACGGACATCAGGATCACGACAGCGTTCCTCCGTACGAGAACGCCGGCCGTGCCGATGAAGAACAGGACCGCCGAGACCGCGATGAACGCGCCGAGAGGAACGGCCATCTACTCCTCGTCCCTCTTCACGAGGACGATCGCCCCGACCATGGCGGCGAGCAGGAGCACGGACGCGACTTCGAAAGGAAACGCGAAGTCGCCAAAGATGCTCGTCGCGAGCGGCACCAGATCACTGCCCCGCGCGCCAGCCGGATTTGGCCCGGTTGCCGCCGACGAATCGCGGAACTCGAATGCCACGAGCGCCACGAAGATCGCGATGGGTACGACGAACAGCGCCGCCCAGAACTTCTGCGTCTGGAAGAAGAGCCCATAGGGTCGTGGCGACTGCGGCGTGAACATCACGCCGTACAGGATCAGGACGGTGATGGCGCCGACGTAAATGAGCACCTGGAACATCGCAACGGTCTCGGCGCCGAGAAGCACGAACATCCCGGCGACGTTGAGGAACGTGAAGGCCATGAGCAGGGCCGAGGTCGTGATCCGGTTGGCGAGAACGACTCCAACGCCCGCGCCGATGGTGCCGATGGTCAGCAGGGCGAAGAACGCGGTCTCGAGGATGTCCCCCACGCTAGGCCGCGGCAGTCCGAAGCCGCTCGCGGAGCGCGACCAGCCGGCGGCGCTGGAAGTACGGCAGCCCGAGGACAAAGATGGCGAGCAGGATCCAGTTCGCGATCGCCACCGGCACGAGCGTGGTCGGGAACGCCAACAGCAGGATCGCGGTGACCATCAGGTTGGCGAGCGTCAGAGGGATGAGGACCTTCCAGCAGAGCGACATGAGCTGGTCGATACGCAGCCGCGGCAGCGTCGCGCGGATCCACATGAAGATGAGGACGAAGAAGTATGTCTTCAGCGTGAACCACAGCACGCCGAGCAGCGGGAAGACCTCGACGAACGGCCCGTGCCACGCGCCGAACCAGAGCGTCGTGACGATGGCCGACACGACGGTGACCTCGCCATACTCGGCGAGGAAGAAGATCGCCCAGCGCATCCCGGAGTACTCCGTCAGGAAGCCGGCGACGAGCTCGGATTCGGCCTCGGGCAGGTCGAAGGGGTTGCGGTTCGTCTCGGCCAGACCGGCGATGAAGTACGTCACGAAGGCGAACGGCAGGATCAGGAAGTTCATCTGCCAGCCGGGCTGACTCTCAGCGATGCCGACCATCGAGAGCGTTCCGACGACGAGCACGACGGTAACTAGCGACAGGATCTGCGGGACCTCGTACGAGATGAGCTGGCCAGCGGACCGCAGGCCGCCGATGAGCGAGTACTTGTTGTTCGATGCCCAGCCGGCGATGACGATCCCCAGCACGGTCATCGAGCCGAGCGTCGTTAGATATAGCAGCCCCACGCTCAGGTCGGCGCCGACGATGTCCGGCGCGAACGGGATCACGACGTAGCTCGCCAGCATCGGGCTGAACACGATCGACGGCGCGGCGAGGAAGAACCACTTGTCGGTGAGGCGCGCGCGTATGTCCTCTTTGCCCAGCAGCTTGATCGCATCCGCGAACGTCTGGAGCAGACCCCACGGCCCTGTGTGCAGCGGTCCGAGGCGGTCCTGCATGATCGCCTGGATCTTCCGCTCGAGGTAGATCTGCGCGAGGGCACCGTTAAAGACGAGTCCGACCGCGAGCAGCACGGCGATCACCAGACGCAGCGGAGCCCAGATGACGGGATCGATCCCGAATGGACCTACGGGCACGGCGTCATCAGCCCCCGCGCGCGTCGCTGCGTGGAGGAAGGAACGACTTCCGCATCGGGTGGCCGGGGAACGACTCTTCGAGGAAGATGCGGCGCAGATCGGGATGATCGTCGAACACGATGCCGAACATGTCGTACGTCTCGCGCTCGCACCAGTTCGCGCCCACCCATACCGAGGAGAGTGAGGGAACGTGCGGCTCTGCCGAATCGCATGGCGTGCGGAGCATGACGAACACATGCGTCTCGACACCACGAACGAACGTGACGCTGCGGAGCTCGGTCCCGGTGTCGACGCCGGCGTTCACTGAATAGAGGTCGCAGCGTGTCGCGGGATCGTCGCGCACGATCGTCGCGACCTCCACAAGCTTCGCGGCGTCAACGTCGACCACGATCATGTCGTGCAGCATCGACACTCGCGCTCGGTCGCCCAGCGTCTTGGCAAGTGAGTCGCGCACGGGCGCGAGGTCGATAGTTGGGCGCGGAGTGCTCAATACCAATTGAGCGCCTTCTTCTTCCAGGCGTAAAAGAGGCCGACGACGAGGATCGCGATGAAGATCGTCACCTCAATGAGACCGTACCAACCGAGGTCGCGGAACAGCACCGCCCACGGGAACAGGAAGATCACTTCAACATCGAACACGACGAAAAGAAGTGCGAACACGTAGAAATGAGTCGGGTAACGACCCCACGCTTGGCCGACCGGTTCCTCTCCGGATTCGTAGGTTTTTAGCTTTTCGCGAGTCGGCTTCCATGGTGCGAGCACATGGCTGAGCAGCATCATCACTGTGACGACGAGTGCTCCCGCTACGAAAAAGGCGAACACATACACATAGGAGAGGTTGTAGTCGGGCACGGGCCTAAGCCTACGGAGGTACTAGTACCTCGGCAAACTCGTGACACTCGGGCGATTGACAGCGTTTGCCTCGGTGGATACGGTACCCCCGGCTCAGGACAGAGCCGTACGCATTGCGTACGTGAGTTCGCGATTTTGGGGGAGGGACAACGGTATTGGCGACGAACACTAGAAGGGCGCATGCCACACCTTCGCTGACGCTCGGCGCGCGAAGGACAGTGCGGCGAAGCGCCACGTCGCTCGTCACCGTGGGTCAACGCTCGAAGGATCGGTTCGTCGACGTCACGATGCGTCGCGTGCCGCGAACGCTGTTCGCGTTCTTCGGGACCAAGGGCCTGCGTCTTGTGCTGAACACCGCGACCGCGGCCCTGGTCGTCATGCTTCCGTACACCGCCGCGACGTCGGCACGCGCCGAGTCGTCGCCGGCCGATGTCGCGAGCCCATCGTTCGCCGTACAGACGTTCGCGGTGCAGAACGAGGACGTTGCGCGCGCGCAGACCGCTGCACGCAGCGTCGTCGCGGGCACGCGTAGTCCGATGACTGTCGCCGCCGAAGAGGCGCGCCCCGTGATCGAACGAACCATCGCGAAGGAAGACACGCTCTCGACGATGGCTCACTACTACAACCTCTCTCTCGAAACCGTCGCGTACGCGAACGGAATCAACGAAGAGGACCAGAAGCTCCCGATCGGGGACAAGCTGCTCATCCCGCCAGGAGAAGGCGCGCTCCATAAGGTCAGGGACGGCGACACCGTCGAAGCACTCGCAGACCGCTTCAAGGTCGACCCCGCCGCGATCATGTCCTACAACCGCGTGTACTTCGAGCCAGAGCGATTCGCGGTCGGCCAGCTGGTCTTCGTTCCGGGCGCGACGCTTCCGGCGCTCAAGCGCACCGAGCGCAACAAGACCATCTCGATCCCCGCGAGCGCCTCGATCCCGGCGCGTACGGGTCGTCTCGGCCTGCCGGTGCACGGCGTCTTCACGCAGTACTTCTGGTGGGGCCACAGCGGCGTGGACATCGCCGCTCCGTATGGCACGGGCCTGGGCGCCTCAGACGACGGCATCGTCACCGCGACCGGACCAGTCCCAGTGGGCGGACTGCGCGTCTGCATTCAGCACCAAGGCGGCCTCGAGACCTGCTACTACCACACGAGCGCCGTCTACGTGACTCCGGGACAGACCGTGGCGCGCGGACAGCTCATCGCGTCGATCGGGCTCACCGGCGTCACGACCGGTCCTCACGTTCACTGGGAGCTCAAAGTCAATGGAGTGCTACAGAACCCGCTCGCATACTAGGTAGCGATGCGCGCGGCCTCAGCACTCCTGATCGCGATGGCCACTTTGCTCAGCGCAGGTTCCGCGAACGGTTTTAGCTGCGTCCAGCGCGACCCGCGCGATCTCGCGCGCGAGGCTCAGGTCGTCATCTCGGGTGTGATCGAGGCCGAATCCATGTTCGGAATGCGCGTGCGCGTTGATCGTGTGTACCTCGGGAAGGCCGAGCAGACCATCACAGTGCTACCCGGTCAGTGGAACGCGAACCGTGTCGGCGGACCGTGGACCTTCTATCTCCGTCACGACGTGATCGGGTACACGCACACCGACTGTGGTGGCAGCCATCCGTCGTCGCTGACGCCGGAGGAACTTGCCTTCTTCGGCGCCGGCAGTGCGCCGACACCCGACCAGCAGCTCTTCGGTCCGACCGGCAACACCGTCGTCGGTCTCGGCGCCCTGGCCGCGATCCTGTTGCTGATGGCGCGACAGCGCGGCCGCCGTCCGCCACTCACGCCTGCCGGCGCTCACCCTTAGCCACGTCCGCATACTCGTTACATGTACCGAGCAGTCCATGCCGATCGCGCGGGGCGAGTCATCGTGTCGGACCACGCCGCGGCCGCCTTTGACGGCGCCGCGACGGTTCCGTTCTCCGACGCGATCAGGCTCCCGACGGGTGCGAGCGTCATGCATATCGAGCGCGAGGCCGAGACGCTCGACCGATCAGCGCGCGCGCGACGCGTCGGGCCCGGTCGCCTCGCCGTCGCCGCGATCTTGCCACCTGGATACCTGCGCACGCAGTTGCCCGCGTACGCGGACGCGCCCGACAAACCGGATCTGACTCCGCGCGGTTACACGGCGGTCGCCGCGGACGACGCGGGCGACCTCGTCGTCGCGGCACTGCTCATCGACCGCGACCCGACGCACGACGTGGACGCGTACCCGAGGGCCGAGATCGCCGCCAAGGTCAACGACGCGCTGCGCTCGCGACCGGCGGATCGTCTTGTGCGACAGCTCGCGCGCTGCGCGCGCGAGTATTCATGCCGCGCCGCCGCGAATGCGTTCTACCGACGCTGGGAGTGCGCACTTCCCGTCGCGGCGCCCGCCAACGAGCATCCGCCCGCAGCGATCGCGCCACGCCTCGACGGTGAAGCCGAGCCGCGCGAGCCAGCGGCATTCCACGCGACCGCCGAGGAGATCGCCACGCTCGCCATCGAGCACATCGCCTCGGGCGGAGCACTTCTCTCGTTCGGGCGGGCGTGCGAGGGCGAGCCGCTCCTCGTCGCTCGCTTGCTCGAAGACGCGATACGACTCATCCGCGCCGCGACGCGCTCGGGGACGATCCACCTCGAGACGAACGGTTCCGCGCCGGCGGCACTGCGCCGTCTCGCGACGACCGGGCTCGACGCGGTGACGATCCGTCTTGTGTCCGCGCGCGCGGACACGTACGAGACGCTGCATCGGCCCGAGGGCTATCGCTTCACCGACGTTCGCGCATCGATCCGCGTCGCCGCGGAGCAGCGGCTCGCGACGAGCCTGCTCATCCCAGTTCTGCCGGGCATCTTCGATCGGACGGAGGAGATCGCAGCGCTCGTCGCACTTGCGGGCGAGCTCTCCGAGGGAAGCGCCGTGCTGATGCGCGATCTCGCCGCCGATCCACTGCGGGCACTGGCCACCGTGAAGACTCGCGACACGAACCTTGGCGTCGCTCGCGCTCTGGAGCGCCTGCGCGAGGAGCTCCCGCATCTCCGTGTCGGCTCTTTCGTGCGGCCGCTCGCGAGGATCTAGTTGTTCCTCGATCGCGCGCGCGTACCGATCAAGGCCGGTGACGGCGGCAACGGCGTGATCTCGTTCCGGCGTGAGGCGCACGTTCCCCGCGGCGGACCCGACGGCGGCGACGGCGGACGCGGCGGCGACGTCATCCTTCGTGTTGACGATCAGCTCGCATCGCTCGGTGATTACCGGAACCAGAACCTGCATTCGGCGACGAGCGGAAGTGCCGGTGCCGGGTCGAACAAGTCCGGCAAGGCCGGGGGTGATCTCACTCTTCGTGTTCCGCCGGGAACGACGGTGAAGGACGTCGGCACCGGTGAGGTGGTCGCGGACCTCGTCACGCCCGGCCAGGAGATCGTCGTCGCGCGTGGCGGCAAGGGTGGACGCGGCAACGCGCGCTTTGCCTCGAGCACCAGACGCGTTCCGCGCATCGCGGAGGATGGACAGCCCGGCGAGCGACGCGACCTCGAGCTCGAACTGCGCCTCATCGCGGACGTTGGTCTCGCCGGCCTGCCGAACGCGGGCAAATCGAGCCTCCTCGCCGCGCTGACGCGCGCCCGCCCGAAGATCGCGAACTATCCGTTCACCACGCTCACACCGAACCTCGGTGTCGCGCGTCTCGACGAGCGCGAGCTCGTGATCGCCGACATCCCGGGTCTCATTGAGGGCGCGAGCAAAGGCGCGGGCCTGGGGGAGGAGTTCCTCCGACACATCGAGCGCACGCGCCTCATCGTTCACGTCGTCGACGCGTCACTGCCGGATCCACTCGCGAACATCGCGACGATCGATGCGGAGCTCGCCGCGTACGGGCACGCGCTCGACGCGCTGCCCGAGCTCTTCGCCCTCAACAAGATCGACCTCGCGGAGGCGCGAGACGCTGTGCCCGGCATCGTCGAGGACCTTGAGTCCGCGGGCCGCGAGGCGGTCGTCGTTTCCGCCGCGACCGGCGAGGGTGTCGACCGTTTGAACAAGCGCATCTTTGCGCTGTGTGCCGCACGTCCGAAGGTCGAGGCCGCGGAGCCGGCTGAGCGCCGGATCGTCTTCGCAGGCGGAGCGAAAGATGTGAAGGTCGAACGCGAAGGCGAGGCCTACCGCGTGCGTGGCGACCGACTGGAGCGGCTTGCGGCCGGGATCGACTGGGAGAGTCCCGAGGCCTCGGCGTACTTCCACCGCCTCCTGCTGAGGTCAGGGGTCGAGGCGAAACTGCGCGCGCTCGGGGTCAAAGAGGGCGACTCGGTGCGGATCGGCAAGCTCGAGCTCGAATGGCTCGATGCGCCGCAGCAGCTCGCGGCGCCGGGCGCGACGAAGAAGCGTTGAAGGCGCGCGTCGGAGTTTTCGGCGGCACGTTCGATCCGGTGCACATCGGTCATCTCGCGATCGCGCTCGCGGCGCTGGAATCCGTTCCGCTCGACCGTGTCCTCTTCGTCCCGGCCAGGCGTTCGCCGCTGAAAGACCGCGACCCACTCGCGAGCGTCGCCGACCGCGTGACGATGCTCGAGTTCGCCATCGCGGGCGAGCCCCGCTTCGCGTTGTCGCGGGTCGAGCTCGAACGCGACGGCGTTTCGTACACCGTCGACACGCTCGAAGCACTGCGCTCGCAGGGCGAGCTCTACCTGATCCTCGGAAGCGACGCTCTCGCGGATCTCGCGCGCTGGCGCACACCGGATCGGATCCGCGAGCTGGCCACGATCCTCGTGGCCTCACGACCTGGTGCTCCCGAGCCAGACCCAGTGCATCGTGCACGCGCATTCGATGCGCCACAGCTCGACATCAGCTCGCGCGAGTTACGCGCTCGTGCCGCTCGCGGGATGTCCCTGCGTTACCTTGTTCCTGACGCAGTGTGGGAGCACATCAAGAAGCGCGGCTGCTATCGGTGACGGCCTACGCGCCCGATGGTCACCGTAGATGACAGCATCCGCACGCGCTGACATGCCACCACGCGCGCTTGCCGATCTCGTCGTCGAGGCGGCGAGCGACAAGAAGGCGGAGGACATCCTCGTCCTCAACATCTCCGAGGTGTCGACGATCGCTGACCTTTTCGTCATCTGCAGCGCGCGCGGCGAACGGCAGGCGCAGGGAATCGCAGACGGGATCATCGAGAAGGCGAAGGCGGCCGGGCAGCAGCCGTTCGGCGTCGAGGGTTACGAGGGCGGGCGCTGGATCCTGATCGACCTCAGCGACGTAGTCGTGCACGTGTTCGTGCCCGAGGAGCGAGAGCTCTATCGGCTCGAGCGTCTCTGGGGCGATGCCCCCGTCGTCCTTCGCATCGCCTGAACTTCAGGCGAAGTCAGATGAATGTCGCTCGCGCTCATCGGCGCAGGTAGTCGTCCGTCTTATCGATCCAGTCCTGCCGCGGCGGGCTGAAGACGTCGACATCGAGGGTGTCCGCAAGCGCCTCCGCACGATGCGGGACGTTGGACGGGATGGTGAGGATCTCGCCCGCATTGACCGTGACTTCCTGCTCGCCGTTCGCACCAAGCCACAGGCGTAGCGCGCCTTCGAGGATGTACGTGATCTGCTCGCTCTCATGCGTGTGTGTCTGGACGACGGCACCCTTCTTCAGGAAGACCTGAGCCACCATCGCGCGGTCGCCGTGAACGAAACGGCGCTCGATCTGCGCGGTCATGCGCTCTTTCGGAATGCTGTCCCAGCGGTGATGCGTTCCCTGCTTCATTTCGGCCCTCCCCCTTGTAAAAGCCGGACTCTATCGAGGCCACATCCGCTGCGCTCGCTGCGTCCCTCTAATAGCGCCTGATGACGACAGCCAATGTGAGTGCCACGGCAGCGAGACCTGCTCCGGGCACAACCCCAAACGCTGTCCACGGCGCACCGGCGGTCGCGCCGATGAGGAAGGGAACCAGCGCCGCGAGCGCCAAGCGAAGCGGTCCGTACACCCATCGTGTCGCCCGCCAGAGGGCCACCCAGAGCACTAGACACAGCGCAGCACTCGTCACTACTGGCCTGACACCAATCGATGGCAGTCGGCCCTGAAGTTCTCCGACCTCGAGTTCTCCGACCACACGGACGAGAAACCCAGACAGGACCGCAGCCAGCAGCGGAAGCAGAGCGAGTAGGTAGTCGCGCACGGTCATAGCGTGACGAACTTCGCCTTCGAGCGCTTGCGCTGGCGACGCGCCTGCTCAGCGCTTATCGTTTGGAGTCGGCTTCGCCGCCCGGCGCAGCCGGTTCTGGGGCTGTAGCTCAGTTGGTAGAGCGCTTGAATCGCACTCAAGAGGTCAGGGGTTCGACTCCCCTCAGCTCCACCGTGTGATGTGTCGAGACATCGGCCTTGGTCGCCCGAGCAGAATAAACACGTGACGCGCAGCCTGATCCTCGCGGTGGTGCTGCTGGCCGGCTGCACTGCCGGTCCGCCGACGTCAACCGCAACGCCGACGTCGCTCGAGATTGACGCGGTCGCGCAGAGGTACGCGACATATACGCTCGAGCGCGCAGAGCGCGAGGGGTACAAGCGGGATCCCTTCTGCCTGGACGCAGCGAGCTTCGGCCAGGCGCCGGCACACGGCGCGATGGGATTCCACGCGACGAACGAGACGCTCCTGCGCGGGCCGATCGACGCGAACCGGCCGCAGGCATTGTTGTTCGACGCCGACGGGCGCGTTCTCGGCGTTGAATATGAGGTGATGGTCGACGCGGTGCAGGGGGCGCCGCAGCTCTTCGGCCGCACATTCGTGAAACTTCCGCCGCACGCGGGCGTGCGCCACGAGCACTACGCGCTGCACCTTTGGTTCATCCAGAATCCGAGCGGCCCGTTCGCCGACTTCAATCCACGCGTGAGCTGCCCGCCCGCGACAACGCCGGCGGAGGGGTCGCCGGGGCCATTGAGCACGCCTCCGCCAGAGGATCACAACGCGGCGCATTAGCGAACAGATCTGCGTTGACATCAGATGTCACGGTGAATAGCATCACGCATCATGCCGAGAACCACGCTGAACATTGACGCGTCCGTCCTACGTGAGGTGAAGCGCCGGGCTAAGGACGAGGGCAAGAGCGTTGGCGACGTCATCTCCGAGATCCTCGGGCCGGCGCTCGCGCAGAGGCGCCCGACCGGACGCGACCACGAGCTTCGTTGGCGGACTGCACGCATGGGACCCGCGAAGATCGATCTGGAAGACAAGGAGGCCGTCCGGCAGGCGCTCGGCGATCGATGAGTGCGACGATCGACGTCAACATCTTGCTGTATGCCTCCGACGAGTCGAGCTCGTTCCATGCGAAGGCTGCGGAATTGCTCGACACGCTCGCGCGTGGACCGGATCTTCTCTATCTCTTCTGGCCAGTTCTGATGGGCTACTTGCGGATGTCAACCCACCCGGCGATCTTCCCCCGCCCGCTGTCCGTTGATATGGCGACCGGGAACGTCGGCCAGCTGCTGGGGCTTCCACACGCCCGCGCCGTGGGTGAGGGTGATGACTTCTGGCAGGTGTACGGCACGGTAACTGCCGGCGCCGTTGTCAGAGGAAATCTCGTCTCGGACGCACATCTCGTGGCGCTGATGCGAGAGAACGGCGTCGGTACGTTGTGGAGCCACGATCGCGACTTTCGGAAGTTCGAGGCGGTGCGAGTCCGAGACCCATTCGCCTAGGGCTGCCAAAGAGCGTGTCGTCGTTGGGGCTCTGCCGTTTCTGTTTGCGCGAGGACGTCGCGCTAACGCGCGAACACGTTTTCGCGCGCTGGCTGGTTGAAAGACTGCGCGCCTGGCGCGCGACACACGCAGCGCACGGGCCGGCCGACGTTGCAGCGGACGCACGGATCGCTCGCCTTGTGACGAACGTCTGTGGAGCGTGCAACGCCGGATGGATGAGCGGCTTGGAGGTCAGCTTCCGCCAGGCCGTCTTCGCGAGGTCGCGGCCGGAGCACATCGCGGAGCCAACGCGTCGAACGCTGAGTCGTTGGTTCGCCAAGACCGCGACCCTCGTGGCACACGCGACAGGCGAAGAGCTGGTGCCGGAGAGCGACTGGCCGGATCTGACAGACGCGATGCCCGGTGGCATCCGTGTCGGCCTCGCGCGCCTGCGCCGTCCGCGACAGCCGCTGGATGTAGGTCTCGAGTACGACGGGTCCCAGAAGGGTCCCCCAAACGGAAGGCTGACAAGCGTGGCGGTGCAAGTCGACGACTTGGTCGCCATCGTCACACGGCGATCCTCCGTGGCGCCGGCCACGACCCTGTGGCCGATCCGCTCGCACATCCTGCGCTGGACGACTCTGCCGGTCGTCAACCGGCTCTCAGATCTGACGGGCGGCTAGTCGTAACGAGGCCTGATCGGTTGCGCCTAGCGAACGCGCTCGAGCGTGATCACCGGTATCTCACGCTTCTTCACTCTCCGCTCGTACGCGCCGAAGAACGGCATCGCTTCGCTGTGGATCTTCAGCAGCCGCTTCCGCTCGGCGCCCTCGCTCACCGTGGCGCGTGCCGAGAACCGTTCGCCGTCCGCTTCGAC
>DATEZK010000126.1:0-6337 GCA_035255665.1 Candidatus Limnocylindria bacterium | reverse complement strand
CGTGGTCTCGTACTTCGTCTTAGTCGCCATGGTCTTTCTCCCGTTCTTTCTTCGCCTTCCGCTCGCTGATCAGGACTTCCAGCCGATCCATCCGGTCAGTCATCGAGCGCCGGAACGTCTCGAGCCAGGTGTCGAGCTCATCGAAAGGCTCGGACCGCAGCTCGTAGATGCGCTGTTGCGCGACCGGACGAACGTCGACCAAGCCGGCGTCGCTGAGCACGCGGAGGTGCTTCGACACCTGTGGTTGACGTAGCCGGAGGCGCTTCGCGATCTCCCCTACCGGGCGCGGCTTGTCGCGGAGCAGCTCGACGATGCGCAGACGGTTTGGTTCGGCTAGCGCTGTCAGCGTGGCGTTCATGGCCTACTATATACCCCGTTGGGAATATACCTGTCAAGGCATATTCACGAACTGATACCTAGCGTTCCTTGGCCGGCTCCGGCAGGAACGACGGCCGCGACACGAAGTCGACGCGGCGATGCGTCTCGTCGCAGTACGGCTTCTTCGCCGCATGACCGCACCGGCAGAGCTTCACCGTGCGTCCGTCCTCAACGCGAATCTCGTTCCCGTCAGCGTCGACGATCGTGATCGGGCCGGTCACGACGTACGGACCGTTCGGCTCCATCCGGATCGACGGACCGGTCATCCCGCGTTCTCACCGTGATAGCGACCCTTGTAGCCCTCGGCGGCCGGCGACGCGAGCCGGAAGAACACCAGCTGGAGCACGCGCGCGCCGCGTTGCAGCCGGTAGCCGCGCGCGTTCAGGACGGACAGCAGTCCCTCACCCCGGCCCGAGTAGCCGGCATCCCAGACCGCCGCGTGGATGGCGACACCGGAGCGAAGGAGCGTCGAGCGCGGTCGCGCGAGCGCCATGATGTCCGTCGGCAGATTCACCTTCTCCTGATAGGTGATGACGTACGCACCGCGGTGCAGGTCCCACCAGCCGTCCTTGTCAGCCTGCACATCCTCCCGCGCGGCGGGCTCGCGGACGTTATCCGCCTCGCCGAGCAGACCCGGCGACGTGAGCCGCTGTACTCGATCGACACGGAGGTCGATGCCGTTGGGCTGCACCTGCAGATCGAGCCCCTCGACCAGCGGCGGACTGACCGCGAGCGCGGCACGAAGCTCTTCGCGCGACAGGACTGACATCGCCTGGAGTCTAGGATTTGAACGCATGGCACAGACAAAGGCCGTCATCGCGCCAAAGCCGGTCGCCGCTTCGAAGACGATCATGTCGCGCACCATGCTGCCGTCCGACGCGAATCCGTACGGGAACGTGCACGGCGGCGAGATCATGAAACTCATCGACGCGTGCGCGGGCGCAGCCGCGACGCGTCATGCCCGCTCGCGCGTCGTGACCGCGCGGATCGACGAACTCTCCTTTCTGTCGCCGGTCTACGTCGGCCACCTCGTGACGGCTTCAGCCTCGGTGAACCACGTTGGACGGTCGAGCATGGAGGTGGGCGTTCGCGTCGACGCAGAGGACCTGCTCACCGGCAAGGCCGCTCACGTGGCTTCGGCGTACCTCGTGTTCGTATCGACAGACGAGAAAGGTCGGCCCGTGCCGCTTCCTCCCTTGCTTGCCGAGACCGACGATGAACGACGCCGCATGCTGGCGGCAGGGGAACGGCGCACACTCAGGTTGAAACGACCGCGTACCTCATGAACGACGTTTCGGGAGGCGACAGAATGAGACGCTCTTTCCGGACCTTCGCGCCGCTTGCGGCCCTGCTACTCGTGGCCGCCGCCTGCGCTGCACCTCGGCAAGCCGCCCCGACCGCGACGGTGCCGACGGGCACCGCGGCCGCATCACCGACGCCGAACTTCGAGGGGAGGACGCTCAACATCGTCACCGGTGGGACCGGAGGCGTGTACATCGTGTACGGCGCGGGCCTCGCCGACGTGCTCAGCAAGAAGATGAAGGTGGCCGCGAGCGCGCAGCAGACCACCGCCTCCGTGGACAACATGAAGTTCATCGGCCAACTCAAGGCCGACCTCGCGTTCACGCTCGCCGATACCGCGTACGACGCCACGGTGGCCAAGGCACCGCAGTTCACCGAGAAGGTCGACGCGCGGGTGCTGGCGGTCCTCTACACGAACTTCACGCACCTGGTGACGAAGGACGGCTCCGGCATCACGACGGTGGCCGGTCTCAAGGGCAAGCGTGTCTCGATGGGCGCCGCGGGCTCGGGCACGGAGATCATCGGCAACCGCACCCTCGAGGCGTACGGCCTCAACCCGGCGACGGACATCCAGCGCGAGCGCCTGGGCATCGCCGACTCGGCGAACGCCCTGCGCGACAACAGGATCGACGCGTTCTTCTGGAGCGGTGGCCTGCCGACGGCGGCCGTCAACGAGCTCGCCAACGCCACCAAGCTGAAGTTCATCGACCTGAACGAGGGCATCGCGAAGATGGCCAGCACGTACGGACCGTTCTACGTTCCCGTGAAGATCCCGGCCGGTGTGTACAAGGACGTCCCGGAGCTCACCGTGTCGGGCGTGCAGAACCTGCTCGTCGTGAACACCAAGTTCGACGCGGCGTTCGCGAAGGCGATCCTCACGACGATGTTCGACAGCAAGAGCGACCTCGAGGTGATCCACAGCGAGGCGAAGAACCTCAAGCTCGATACCGCGACCGTCGGATCGCCGATCCCCTTCCACGACGGCGCGATCGAGTTCTATAAGGCCAAAGGCGTCTGGAAGCAGTAGGGAGATGCGTCGGGGGCTCATTGCCCTTCTCGGCGCGCTGATATTGGTGACGGGGGTGGCGCTTGCCACCCCCGTTCCCGTTCTCACGGTCAGCGACGGAAAGGCGGAGTGCGTAGGGCCGTTGGACGACGGCGAAGCGATGCGCTACTCCTACCGCCAGTCGATCTACGACGTACCGGTATGGGAGGAGTTCAAGCGTGACGGCGATCGCCTCGAGCTCCTGCGGGTGCGCTCGACGGACATCCGCTCGATCGAGTACTTCCGCTGGGACGACGCGATCGTTCAGGAGTCGGACGGCTGGTGGGCCTCCGCGGCCCCGCCTGGCGAATCCGGCGAGCTCGTGATCCGCATCGCGCCGCTTGGTCAGCAGCGGATCGTGACCGCGCGCTGGACCTGCGACATGCTCGCGCGTTTCGGCGAGAGCGTCGTGGCCGTACGCGCTGACCGGCGGCCGCTCGGGCTGACCATCCTCGCCGCCCGATGAGCACCCCGTCGCGGCCGACGGATCAGGCCGCCGAGGTGATCGACCGGCCCGACCTCGACGGGATCCTCGCCGATGAGAAGACCAAGGAGCTCATCGAGGAGTTCGAGCAGGAAGCTCGCACCCGGACGCTGACCGGGATCTGGGCCACGGTCGTCACCGCCATCGCGGTGGCCGTCACGCTGTTCGCCCTCTACTTCGCGATCGCGGGCGCGCAGATCCCGCTAACGAGCATCGTGGTCCCGAGCCTCCGCGTGTTCGATCAGACCATCACGACCCCTCAGATCTACGTGATGATCTTCCTCACCGGGACGCTCCTCTTGACGTTCCTGCTCTACCCGGCGCTTCCGCGGTTCCGGAACAGCATCACGCTCCTGGACCTCGTGCCCGCGGCCGGCGCGATCGCGATCACCGCGTACATCTTCATCAACTTCGAGCAGGTCATCTACCGCGTGGCAGAGCCGACGCCGATGGACTTCGTGTTCGGCGTCCTGGCGCTGCTGCTGGTGCTCGAGGCAGGGCGCCGGACGACGGGGTGGCATCTGCCGGTGATCGGACTGGTCGCGATCGCGTACGCGTACTTCGCCGACTTCATGCCCGGTCCGTTCCGCGGACCACCGAAGGACCTCGACGACATCATCGCGAATCAGTACCTCGGTCTCGACGGAATGCTCGGCACGCCCCTGCAGGTCGCGGCGACGTTCATCATCCTGTTCACGATCTACGGCGCGATCCTCGAGTACACCAAGGCCGGCAAGTTCTACGTCGACCTCGCCTTCGCGCTCACCGGGAAGCGGCCGACCGGCGCCGCGCGCACCGTGACCCTCGCGTCGTTCCTGCTCGGCACTGTCTCTGGCTCGGGCGTCGCGACGACGGTGACGCTCGGATCGATCTGCTACCCGATGCTGAAGAAGGCCGGACACGACCGAGACTCTTCTGGCGCGATCCTCTCCGCGGGCGGCATCGGCGCGGTGATCTCGCCACCGGTGCTCGGGCCCGCGGCGTTCCTCATGGCCGAGATCCTGAAAATCAGCTACCTCGACATCGTGATCATGGCGATGATGCCGACGATCCTCTACTACCTCGGCATCCTGCTGATGATCGAGATCGACGCGCGTCGCATGGGCACGCGTCAGGTCGCGCTTGACGCGCCCAGCTTCTGGGCCCTCACGGCGCGCTACTGGTACCAGTACACCTCGCTGTTCGCGATCATCGGCTTCCTGCTTCTCGGCTTCACCACGATCACGGCGGTGTTCTGGTCGATCGTCGTCGCCATCCTCGTCTCGTACATCCGCAACGAGACCGCGTTGCGGCCGCGCAAGCTCATCGAGGCTCTGTCGTCCGGCACCAAACAAGTGCTCAGCGTGGCCGCGACCACCGCGGTCGCAGGGATCATCGTTGGGGTTCTGCTGCAGACCGGCCTCGGCCTGAAGGTGTCGAGCCTCATCCTCACGCTCGGCCTCGGCAATCTCTTCCTCACGCTCGTCGTCGCGGGCGTCGTGCTCTGGGTCCTCGGGCTGTCGCTGCCGATCACCGCGACGTACCTCGTCGCCGTGCCGACGGTCATCCCGGCGCTCGCACAGCTCGGCGTGCCGCTGCCCGCGGCGCACATGTTCGTCTTCTACTACGCGGTCCTGAGCGAGGTCTCGCCACCGGTCGCCCTCTCACCGTTCGCTGCCGCTGCGATCACGCGCGGCAATCCGTACCGGACGATGATGCTCACCTGGAAGTACGCCCTCCCGTGCTTCCTCGTGCCGTTCATGTTCACGCAGCCCGATGGCCTCGCGCTGCTCTGGCGGGATGTGTCCGTGACGCAGGCGGTCGTCGCTTCGATCTCCGCGGTCATCGGCATCGTGGCCGTGGTTGCGGGCGTCGGCGGCTATCTCCTCCGGCCCACGTCGTGGCCGGAGCGCGCGCTGCTCGTCGGCGCCGGCCTGCTGCTCCTGGCACCGGGAACGCTCCAGGACGCGATCGGGCTCGCCGCCTTCGTGGTCGCCCTCGGCCTGCAGGTCGCGCGTCGCGGGCGCGAGAGGATCGGCGCCGCCGCGGCCTGAGGCCCAAAGACCTTCGGATCGTCGCCCCGCGCTACTCTCTGCGCGGGATTCGGGTGGGAGGCGGAAGTCGATGCGGTCGGCGTTGATCGCGGCTGCGCTTTTCGCGCTTACTCTGGCGACACGCGTCCCGTTCAGGTCGGGACAGCTGTGGGCTTGGGACTCCGTGCTCTACGCACGGGCGCTCGAGGATGGTTTCCATGTCGACTACGTGACCGCGAACCAGCGCCCGCATCCGCCGGGTTATCTCTTTTACGTAGCGATCGCCGCGTTTGCGCGTCAGTTCACCGGCGATAGCAACAGCGCGCTCGTCCTGATCTCCATTCTCGCCAGCGCGCTGACCGCAGCCCTGCTCTTCCTATTCGCTCGCCGTTTCGTTTCGGAGCGTTCCGCCGCGGCCGTCGCGCTCGGGTTCGCGCTCAGTCCGCTGGTCTGGCAGTACAGCGAGGTCGCGTACCCCTACACGCTGTTGGGGCTGCTCTCGGTCGCCCTGGCAGCGTGCTTCGCGGACGCGCGCGGCCGCGGCATCTCGGCGGCGCTGCTCGCGAGCGCCGCCTTCGGTGCAAGCGCCGGATTCCGTCAGGACCTGCTCTGGATCCTTGGCCCCCTGTGGCTCTGGACGGTGTTGCCGCTTCCCTGGCGCGGTCGCGCGGCCGCGGCGGGGATGGTGTGCGTCGCCTGCCTGAGCTGGCTGGTCCCGAGCGCAATCCTCTCCGGCGGGCCATCCGCGTACCTCGACGCGGTGGTCCGGCAGTCCGACTTCGTGCGCGCGACGCATTCGGTGCTCGCGCAGGGATTGCCGGCACTTGCGAGGAACCTGACGACGACGCTCTACGCGATCGCGTGGGGTCTTGGCCTGTTCACGTTACCGGTGGTGGCCCTCGGCCTCATCGCGGGGTACCGCGCGGTCCGCCGGCGGCATCTCCGCGTGGGTCAGCGGGAGAGGCTCCTCATCGCGTGGATCCTTCCCGGGCTCGTGCTCTACATCGGGCTGCATATCGGCGAGTGGGGCTACGTGTTGTCGATACTTCCAGCCCTTTACGTTGTCGCCGCGATCGCGATCGACCGAGCCGCAGCCGTACCAGCGCGAGTGCGCTC
>DATEZK010000125.1:0-3460 GCA_035255665.1 Candidatus Limnocylindria bacterium | reverse complement strand
AGCCGACACAGCCGTATGTCTACAAACGGAAGGGCGACCTTGTCGCTCTCGGTCGCACCAGCGCGGCCGCGGAGTTTGCGCGTCCCATCCACATCGTGTTGTCCGGCCTGCCGGCGTGGACGGTCTGGCGGACGAACTACCTCATGCAGCTGGTGGGCGGTCGCAACCGCGGCACGCTGCTCGTCGAGTGGCTGCTGTCCTACTTCTCGCGCCGGATCGTCGCCGACATCACTTAGCGCGCGGCCGCGCCCTCCTCGGCCTTCTCTTCGTGTGCAGCGATGACCTTCTCCGCGATGTGCGATGGGCACTGCTCGTACCCGAGCAGCGTCGCCGTGAACGTTCCGCGGCCGCCGGTCATGGATCGCAGGTCGGTCGAGTAGCGGAAGATCTCCGCTGCCGGCACGTGCGCCTTGATGCTCTGATGTCCTGCGCCGGCGCCGTCCATGCCCAGCACGCGGCCGCGGCGGCTGTTGAGGTCGGCGAGCACATCACCCATCTGCTCTTCGGGAACGACGACCTCGACGTCCATGATCGGCTCGAGCAGATACGGCTGCGCGTCCTTCACGCAGGCCTGTAGCGCGAGGGAGCCCGCGATCTTGAACGACATCTCGCTCGAGTCGACCGCGTGGAACGAACCGTCGAAGAGCGTCGCCTTGAAGTCGGAGAGGGGATAGCCCGCGATCACGCCCTTCACGGATTGCTCGCGGATGCCCTTCTCCACGGCCGGCCAGAAGTTGCGCGGTACCGAGCCGCCGACGATGCGCGTCTCGAAGACCACACCTGATCCAGGCGGCAGCGGCTCGACCTCGAGCCACGCGTCGCCGAACTGCCCGTGACCGCCGGTCTGACGCTTGTAGCGGCCCTGCGCCGACGCCTTCGTCCGGATCGACTCGCGGTACGGAACGCGCGGCGTGCGCATCTCGACCTGGACTCCGAACTTCTCCTTGAGCCGGTGCACCGCGACATCGATGCCTGACTCGCCGACCGCCGACAGGATCGTCTCGTGCGTCGCGTCGTCGCGGCGGACGTGGAGCGATGGGTCCTCGTCGATGAGCTTGTGCAGCGCGGTCGACATCTTGTCGAGATCGGCCTTGCTCGCGGGATCGATCGCCACGGAGAAGGACGGCGGCGGGAAGGCGATCGGGTCGTAGAGGATCGGCGCGTCCTTGTCGGTGAGCGTCGCGTTGGTGGAGGTGGCGGTGAGCTTCGGGATCGCGCAGATGTCGCCGGCGCCCACCTCGGCGGCGATCTCCTGCTCCTTGCCCCGCAGGAAGAAGATCTGGCCCACCCGCTCGGTCTCGCCCTTCGTCGCGTCGTACACCTGCGAGTTGTGGTGCAGCGTTCCCGAGTACACGCGCACATAGCTCAGCTTTCCGACGAACGGGTCCGCGAGCGTCTTGAAGACGAAGGCCGAGAACTTCTCGGCCGGATCGGTCTTGCGCGCCGTCTCTTCGCCCGCGGGCGACTTCCCGATGATCGAGGTGTCTTCGGCGGGCGAGGGCAGCATCTCGCGGATCGTGTTCAGCAGCGCGGTATACCCGACGTTCTTCGAAGACGATGTCGCGACCACCGGGATGACCGTGCCGTCGCGCACCGCCTTGTGCAGCGCGTCGCGCAGCTCGTCGTACGACATCTCCTTGCCGTCGAGGTAGCGGGTGAGGAGATCCTCGTTCGTCTCGACGATCGCCTCGACGAGCTGTTGGCGGAACGGACCGACGCTTTCGGCCTGGTCCTTGTCGATCTCGGCGATGGGCTCCTTCGGGCCCTTCAGCACCTGGCCGTGGAGGAGGTCGATCGTGGCGGAGATGCCCTGGTGCTCGCCGACCGGGACATGCAGCGGAACGACGCGGATGCCATAGGCCTCGCGTAGCTGTGCCAGCACCTGCTCGAAATCCGCGTTCTCGCGGTCGAGCCGGCTGACCACCACGATGCGCGGCGTCTTGTGGTCGTCGAGCTCGGACCAGACCAGCTGCGTACCGACCTGCACTCCCGCGGAAGCGTCGACGACCACGATCGCGGAGTCGGCGACGCGCAGCGCGGCGTGCTGGTCACCAGCGAAATCGAGGAAGCCGGGGGTATCCAGGAGATTGATCTTCGTGCCGTCGTGATTGAACGTGGCGAGCGCGACGTTGATGGTGATGCGGCGCTTCTGCTCTTCCGGATCGGTATCAAGGATGCTGGTCGAGTCGTCGACCTTGCCGAGTCGGTTCGTAGCGCCGACGGCGTGGAGAAGACTCTCGATGAGAGTCGTTTTTCCAGATCCGCCGTGCCCCACGACCGCCACGTTGCGGATCTTCTCGGGTTGTATGAGGGCCAATATCGCTCTCCCCAGTGCGTGTGCGTTGATAGTATTCGGCGCGATGTCCGGACATTCAAAGTGGAGTCAGATCAAGCGCCAGAAGGGCGCGGCGGACGTCAAGAAGGGCGTCGTTTTCACCAAGATGACGCGCGAGATCATGCTCGCGGCGCGTGAAGGCGGCGGTGATCCCGAGGCGAACTTCAGGCTCCGGCTCGCGGTCGACCGAGCGCGTGCCGTGAACATGCCGCACGCGAATATCCAGCGAGCGATCGAGCGCGCCACCGGCGGTGGGGACGGCGCGCCACTGGAGAGCATCGTCTACGAGGGCTACGCGCCCGGCGGCGTGTCTGTGATGGTCGAAGCGGCCACAGACAACCGGAACCGCACGGCCTCCGAGGTACGTGCCGCGTTCACGAAGAACGGGGGCAAGCTCGGTGAGTCGGGCTCGGTGCAGTGGCTCTTCGAGCAGAAGGGCATCATCGAGATCGACGCCGGCAAACGCTCACCCGACGACGTGTCACTGACAGCGATCGATTCGGGAGCGGAGGACGTCGAGACCGACGGCAGCCTGGTGACCGCGTACACGACTCCCAGCTCGTTCGAAAAGGTAAAGAAGGCGCTGGAGGCGGCAGGCATCGCCGTCGCGTCGGCCGAGATCTCGATGCGCCCAACGACGACGGTGCGTGTCGATGGCGACCAGGCGCGCAAGGTGCTCAGCTTGGTGGAGGATCTCGAGGACCTGGACGATGTCCAGAAGGTCCACGCGAACTTCGACGTACCCAATGAGGTCCTCCAGCACGCATAGCCGCAACACCGTGCTCGGCATCGATCCGGGCACGACGGGGATGGGATATGCCCTCCTCTCGCTCGATCACGATCCCGCGCAGCTGATCGCGCACGGCCTGGTCCAGACGCCGCGACTTGGGAGCACGGCCGAGAAGCTCCTCGCGATCGCCGAAGCGCTCGATGAACTGATCGCCACCCATTCCCCGGGTTTTCTCGCTCTCGAGCGCCTCTACTTCAACAAGAATGTGAGGACAGCGATGGCCGTGGCCGAAGCGCGCGGCGTGGCCCTGGTCTGCGCCGCACGCGCGGGACTCGCGATCGCCGAGTACACGCCACAAGAGGTGAAGCAGTCGGTCACCGGCAGTGGCGGCGCGG
>DATEZK010000124.1:0-9044 GCA_035255665.1 Candidatus Limnocylindria bacterium | reverse complement strand
CGCGCACCGGTGCGTTCGCGTCGGGTGCCACCGCGCTCACGCTGGTCCCGCGGACGCAGTTCCTCTACGCGCTGGCCGAAGGCCGCGTCGTCGTGGTCGAGGTCCATGGCGCGTCGCCGTACACCGCGATACCGGTGTCCGGATCGCTAATGGCGATCGATAACGACGACGACAAGCTCCTGGTCATGGGCTCCGGAGGGATCGAGCGCGTCGAGACCGGACGTCACGCGCTCGCCTGGCGCCTCCCCGGGGTCGTTCTCGGCGCGGTCCTGGCGTTCTTCCTCGTCCTGCTCTCGCGTCGCCTGTTCGCGTCGCCGGTCATCGGCTGGCTCGTTGGTGCCGCGGTGCTGCTCGACGGCTCGATGTTCGCGCAGGCGCGCATCGGCATGAACGACATCTACGTGACGACCTTCATCGTCGCTGCCTGGTACTTCATCGTCGCGGCACATATGCCCCGGCGCTCCGCGGTGATCGACCTTCTGATCGCGGGCATCCTGCTGGGACTGGCCGTCACATCGAAGTGGGCCGGCGTGTACGCCCTGGCCGGGGTGTTCGTCCTGTCGGTCGGGATGACGGCCTTCGCGTACGAACGTGGCCAGCCAGGCACCGGCGGTCCGCTGGACCTGCTCGCACATCGCGGGCGCAACGCCGCCCGTCTCTTCGCGTGCTTCGCGCTGATCCCGCTGGCCATCTACCTCGGCGGCTACTTGCCTCACTTCGGGGGCCCGATGGCGCCCTACGGCTGGAATCTGTGGGAGCTGACCCAGCAGATGTACTGGTATCACAGCTCTCTGACCGCGCCGCACTGCGCGGGTTCGCCGTGGTGGAGCTGGCCGCTCGATCTCAAACCGGTCTACTGGTACTTCGGCCAGAGCACCGGCGGCACCAACGGCTACATCTACGACGCCGGCAACATCGTGCTGTACTGGGCCGCGCTCCCGGCCGCCGCGCTCACCATCGCGCTCGCGATCCGCACACGGTCGTGGTCGCTCGGCGTTCTATCGCTCGCGATGCTCACGCAATACATCGCGTGGATCCCGATCTCGCGCGTGCTGTTCTTCTACCACTTCTTCACGGTGCTGCCGTTCTATCTGTTGTGCCTGGCCGCGGTGCTCGCCGTGCTGTGGGAGCGCCGGCGGAAGGCTGTCCTCGTATTCCTCGGTGTGGCCGCGGCGGCGTTCGTCATCTTCTATCCATACGTATCCGGGTTACCGATCCCCGGCGAGCTCGGGAGCATCTACGAGATCCTCCCGACCTGGCACTACGACCCGACCTTCTATCCGACGGACTCGTGCCCCACACCGGTGAGTGCCAACCCGCTGACGGTGGCTACGGTCGCGGGAGCCTGGATCATCGAAGGCGCTGTCCTGATCGGTGCGGTTGCCGTCGCGCTCGGCGCGCCGGCCGCGCGACGGCTCCTCGAGCGTTTGGGGCTCTAGTCGTCCCCCCTTAGGGACTCGCGCTGGGCGACGGTGACGCGGTCGGAGATGGAGACGGGCTCGGAGACGGCGATGGAGAGTCCGTCGGCGTCGGCGAAGCGAGAGCGCTCGGCGATGCTGTCGCCGGTGGCGGCGCCGAGCCAACCGCGAAGAGCACCGCGACCGCTCCGCCGACGGTGACCAGGATGAGCAGCGCGAAGACGGCGAACGCCACGGCGCGACCGGCGGTGCGCGCGACGGTCGCCCGTTGCCCAGGGGCATGGAGGACCACCGTGACGTTGTCCTGACCGCCGCGCGCGTTCGCGAGATCGACAAGCGCGCTGGCCGCGACGCGCACGTCCTCGCCGCCGCCGACCGCCGAAGCGATCTCCTCAGGCGTGACGTGACGCGTGAGACCGTCACTGCAGAGCAACAGACGGTCGTCGGGGCGAAGGCTCTCGACGAAGATGTCCGGTTGGATCC
Organism: Candidatus Limnocylindria bacterium; assembly: GCA_035255665.1. GTDB lineage: Bacteria > Chloroflexota > Limnocylindria > P2-11E > P2-11E > CF-39. Next base: position 7,143 of record DATEZK010000124.1, on the reverse strand, counting down.
CGCGGGGATCGCCGGCGAAACGGGTGATCGCGTGCTCCATGTCGCCCGAGTGATCCTGCGTTAGCTGCCGCGAGATCCCGTCGCGGATCAGGTACGCGCGACTGTCGCCGAGGTTGGCGACGATCGCCTCATTCGCGCTCACCACCGCCGCGACGATCGTGGTCGCGGCGTCGCGGTGGCCCGACGATCCGGCCTCTCGCAGGACCGCCGCGTTCGCGTCCCGCAGCGCCTCCGCGAGCGCGTCGCTGGTCGGCTGGCCCACCGGCGCGCTGAAGAAGCGCGTCCCGAGCTCCGCGAGCGCGGCGTCGGCAGCGATCTCGCCTCCGCTCGATCCACCCACTCCGTCGGCGACGGCAAGCAGCGTGATGCCCTTCTCTTCGCGCACGAGGTAACGGTCTTCGTTCCCCTCCCGCACGCGGCCCGTGTCCGTCCTCACGCCGGTCGCCACGCGCGTCAGTCCTTGTCCTTCTTCCCGCTGTTCCCGCCGCAGTTACCGGGCGCGAGGAAGAGGCGCGCCTCGGCGCCAGCGGCGAACGTGGCGCCGGCCGGCGGCTCCTGACGCACGACGCTGCAGGCCGCCCCACGCGCGGCCGGGTCGACCTGCCACGCCACCGGGGAGTGGAAGCCCGCCGCGATCAGAAGGTTGGCGGCCTCGTTGACGTTCCTTCCGACGACGTTCGGCGCGCCGCGCGCGGCGCCCGTTGCGGCCGGGCTCGTCGTCGGACGCTGGTCGACCGCGCGTCCCTGGAAGGACGCGAAGATCGCGAGCGTCGCGACGAGGATGGCGACGATGGCGACGAGCGCGAGCGTCGTGTCGACGCGGAACTCGCGCCGCCCGCCGGCCCGCAGCGGCCGGGTCACCGGCGGAAGGACTCCCGTCGCGTCGTCGCGCTGCGAGGCAGCAAGCAGATCGCGCGCGAACGCTCCGGCGCTTGCGTAGCGACCCTGTGGATCGCGCGCGAGCGCCTTCGCGACGACGCCGTCCATCTCCTCGTTGATGCCGACACGTGCCGATCGCAGTGACGGCGCACGTCCATCAAGACGCACACGCAGCAGGTCCTCGGTCTCCATCTCCGCGTTCGGCGGACGGCCGGCGATGAGCTCGTACGCCACGAGGCCGAGGCTGTACACGTCGCTCCGCTCCGTTGGCGCCTTGCCCTCGATCCGCTCGGGCGCGATGTATCGCGCCGTGCCGATGAGCTCGTGCTCTCGCGGTCCACGCGCGGCGCGCGCGATGCCGAAGTCGGTGAGCTTGGCCGTGCCCTGTTGATCGACGATCACGTTCGCCGGCTTGACGTCGCAGTGGATGACGCCCGCTTCGTGCGCCGCGTCCAGCGCGGCCGCGATCTGCGTGACGATGCGCGCGGCCTCGTGCGGTCGCAGCGGGCCGCGGTCGGCGACGACGTCGCGCAGTGTCCGTCCGCGAACGAGCTCCATGACCATGAACGCGTCCGCTCCGTCGCGGCCCTCGTCGAACACGGTCACGACGTTCGGGTGGATCACCGACGCGGCGCGCCGCGCCTCATCCGCGAATCTCTCGCGGAACGCGTCGTCCGCGTTCGCTCCCAGGAGCTTGATCGCGACGTCGCGGCCAAGCCGCTCGTCACGCGCCTGCCACACCTCGCCCGCGCCGCCTTCATCGATGCGCACGGTGAGGCGGTAGCGGCCCGCGAGCAGCCGTTCTTCCGCAGCCAGCAGGGGGGTTGCAGGGGGTTCTCCCCCTGCGATGGACCGGGCCTCGTCTTGTGGCATGTCCTTCATGGGTGCCGCAAGGCTCAGGCCAGTCCCATCAGGGCGCCCAACGCCTCTTCGTAGACGCGGTCGTTCCCGGCGATCGCGAGCTCTTCGCCGAGGAGCTCGCGGATAGTGAGCGCGGGCAGCGGAACGACGCGCTCGGCTCGCACGGAGCCGTCGACGATCGCGGTCGCGGTGGCGTGGCGCTCGTCCGGCGCGCGCTTGATCACGAACTCCGCTGTCGATCGCGCGGTCGCGGCCTGGATGCGCACTCCGGACACGTCGCCGGCGTCAAGACCGCGCTCGAAGCGCGGTCGGAGGCGCACCATGATCGCCGCGCCGTCCGCTCGCTGCATGCGGAAGAGGTGACCGCCGGCCTCCGCGGGCGCGAGCGATTCCACGGGCTGCCAGCCCAGCCGCGACGCGAGCCAGCCGAGGAGCAGCAGCGCCTGCGAGGGATGGATGTCGCGGCCGTCCATGTCGACGGCGAACCCGACGCGGATCCCGGTGATCCCGTCGAGGAACGGACGCCACACCGGCACGTCGAAGAACTGGGCGACGAGCTCGCGCCAGTGCGTCAGCCTCGCCCAATTGAGGTCGGTGATGCCGACATGCAGGCGCGACAGCTGCGCCACCTCCGGCAACGTGCGATCGGGGCGCGCGAAGTCGGCCGAATCGATGATGAGCCGATGGGCAAGGCCGACCAGGTCATCGAGATGCCGGGCATCGCTGGGCGGCGTTCCCGTCCACCACAGGAACACCGGCAGGTCAGGAACGAGCAGCGGGATGACGACGCTCGCGACACGCTCGTCGAAATCGCCACGCACGCGCGCGAAGATCTGCTCGTACAGCACCGGCTGCGCGCCGTCGGCCTGTGGCACATGGCAGTGGAGCCGGACGGATGCGACGACGCCTTCGCGACCTCGGTCCCCCAGCAGGATGATGGCGCGGGACGGGTGCCGAAGGGCCAGGTCCGCCACCGTTCGGGCCGCCCGGCGCGCGTGCACCTCGCGCTCCGAATACACCACGAGGTTGAGCACCGACGCTCGCGCGAGCGTTCGGCCGCGCTCCTTCGCGTGCGCGACCGCGGCGCGGCGGAGTCGAGCCAGCTCGCGCTCGAGCGCGTCGATGCTCGTCGCGCTCGCGCCCCAGAAGGCGTCGTCGAGGACGGTCACGCCCGCCGCCACGCCCGCCCGTCGCGAGAGATCAGATCGTCGGCGTCGTCGGGGCCCCACGTGCCGGCCGCGTACGTCGCGAGCGCCTGCCGGTCCTCATTCCATCCGGCAAGGATCGGGTCGACGAACGCCCACTGCTGCTCGACCTCGTCGCGGCGTGTGAACAGCGTGGCGTCGCCGCGGAGCGCGTCGAGGATCAGCGTCTCGTACGAATCCGGTGCGTCCACCAAGAACGACTCGCCGTAGCCGAAGTCCATGTTCACCGACCGGATGCGCAGACCCTGGATCGGGACCTTCGCCCCGAACGTCAGCGAGATGCCCTCGTCGGGCTGGATCCGGATCACCAACTCGTTGGCCTCGACGCCCTCCGACGCCTCGCGGGTGAAGATCCGGTGCGGCGCGACGCGGAAGCGGATCGCGATCTCGGTCGACCGCTTCGGCAGCCGCTTGCCGGTGCGGATGTAGAACGGCGTGCCCTCCCAGCGCCAGTTGTCGATGAAGCACTTCAGCGCGACGTAGGTCTCGGTCTGCGAGCTCGGTGCGACGCCGTGCTCGTCGCGGTAGCCCCCGACGCGTTCGCCGCCGATGAATCCCGGACCGTACTGACCACGAACGGTGAGCGCGCTCACGTGGTCCGCGGGGATCCGCCGCAAGGCGCGCAGGACCTTCACCTTCTCGTCTCGGACCGAGCGGTCATCGAACGCCGCGGGCGGCTCCATGCCGACGAGCGCGAGAAGCTGAAGGAGGTGGTTCTGCACGATGTCGCGCATCGCTCCGGCGCTGTCGTAGTACCCGGCGCGCTCTTCGATCCCGATCGACTCGGCCGCCGTGATCTGCACGTGATCGACGTACTGGCGTGTCCAGATCGGCTCGAAGATGCTGTTCGCGAAGCGCAGGACGAGGATGTTCTGGACGGTCTCCTTGCCGAGGTAGTGATCGATGCGGAAGACCTCGTCCTCGCGGAAGACCTCCTGTATGACGCTCGTCAGGTGCGTCGCGCTCTTCAGGTCATGGCCGTACGGCTTCTCAACCACCACGCGCGACCAGCCGCTCTCTCCGCGCAGGCCGTGCGCGCCGATCGCGCTGATGATCGGCTCGTACGCGGCCGGAGGGGTCGCGAGGTAGAAGAGGCGATTGCCGTTCGCGCCGATCTGCGCGTCGATGCGCGTCAGAACGCTTCGAAGCTCGTGGTAGCCACTGTCGTGCGCTGTCTGCACGTAATGGATCGAGCGCGCGAACGTCGCCCAGACCTCCTCGTTGATGGGACGGGTGCGGCTGAACTCCGCAACAGCGTCGTGCAGCTCGGTGCGGAAGTCGGTCGTGGTCATCGGGCGCCGAGCGGAACCGATCACCGCGAAGCTCGCGGGCAGGAGATGCTGGAGCGCGAGGTTGTAAAGCGCGGGGATGAGCTTGCGCGCGGTCAGATCACCCGACGCGCCGAAGATGACGAGACACGCTGGCTCGGGCGTGCGCGCCAACCGAAGGCCCTCGCGCAGTGGATTGATGAGGGTCGTCGTCGCGGTCACTTCTTGACCGCGTGCCCCCCGAACTGATTGCGGAGCGCGGCGGCGACCTTCATCGCGTACGAGTCGTCCTGGCGTGACGTGAATCTCGCGAAGAGCGAGTGCGCAAGCACGGTCGCAGGGACGTCATGCGTGATCGCCTCTTGGATCGTCCAGCGCCCTTCGCCCGAGTCGGCGACCCAGCCCTTGATGTTCGCGAGGTCGGAACCTTCCTGCTCGAACGCGCGCTCGGCGAGCTCGAGCAACCAAGAACGCACCACGCTGCCCTGCATCCAAACGTTCGCGACGCGCTTCATGTCGAGGCCGAACTCGCTCGCGTGGAGCAGCTCGAAACCCTCGCCATAGGCCTGCATCATCCCGTACTCGATGCCGTTGTGGACCATCTTCACGAAGTGTCCGGCGCCGCTCTTTCCGAAATGCGCCCAGCCGTTCGGGGGCGCGAGCGTGTCGAGCACCGGCTTCACTCGCTCGACCGCGCGCGCTTCGCCGCCGACCATCATGCAGTAGCCGTTTTCGAGCCCCCACACGCCGCCGGAGACGCCGACGTCGAGGTAATCGAAACCCAACCCTTTGTATTTCTCCGCGCGCCGTATCGAGTCGCGGAAGTACGAGTTGGCGCCGTCGACCAGCACGTCGCCCTTGGTGGCGTACTTCGCGAACTCGTCGAGCGTGTGATCGGTCGCCTCGCCCGCGGGGACCATCGACCACAGAACACGCGGCGCTCGCAGCTCTCTGGCCATCTCCTCGATGGTGTAGGCGCCGACGGCGCCGCCGCTCTTCGCCTCGTCGACCGGGCCCGCGCTGCGATTGCCCGCGACGACGCGATGCCCGCCTCGGACCAGACGCGTGACCATGTTGCCGCCCATCCGGCCCAGGCCGTAGAGCCCAATGTCCATGCAGTCACCCCCGTGCTGCGACCGAGGATATTCGGTCCACCAGGTCTTCCTGCGGTAGGGTGTGGTCGTGGCGACCGTGAGCGAGGCCGCGACGCGCCTCGATCTGTACCGCTCGCTGGCGCGCCAGCTTCGGGCCGACAGCATCCGCTGTTCGACCGCCGCCGGATCCGGCCACCCGACATCGTCACTATCCGCCGCGGACCTCATGGCCGTGCTGCTCGCCGGGCATCTTCGCTACGACTTCGATGAGCCCGACGCCCTGGCGAACGATCACCTCATCTTCTCGAAGGGCCATGCGTCGCCGCTCGTGTACGCGATGTTCCGCGCTGCGGGCGCGATCGACGACGCGGAGCTGCTGACGTTCCGCAAGTTCGGCTCGCGCCTTGAAGGTCATCCCACGCCGATCCTGCCGTGGGTCGATGTCGCCACCGGCTCACTGGGGCAGGGTCTGCCCATCGCCGTGGGCGTCGCTCTCGCGGGTAAGCGGCTCCTCAAGGCGCCGTTCCACGTCTGGGTCGTCGTGGGCGACAGCGAGTCGGCCGAAGGATCGATCTGGGAAGGCTTCGACCTCGCGAGCCATGAGGGCCTGGAGAACATCACCGCGATCCTCGACGTGAATCGCCTTGGTCAACGCGGGCCGACCGAGCTCGAGTGGAACACCGACGCATACGCGACGCGCGTGAAGGCATTCGGTTGGGACGCGATCGTGATCGACGGTCACGACCTCGCGCAGATCGACGACGCGTTCTCGCGCGCGCGCTCTGCCACGCGCCCGACCGCGATCGTCGCCCGCACCGTGAAGGGCAAAGGCGTCTCCTTCCTCGAGGACAAGCCCGGATGGCACGGCAAGGCGCTCGACGCCGAACAGGCGAAGCAGGCTCTCGCGGAGATCGGCGACGAGCCTTCGCGCGCGTTCGAGGTGCCGAGTCCGCCGACGTGGCGGCCAGCATCGACGCCGCCACCCAAGGCGCCGGATCTGAAGCGCTACACGGAACCCACGGCCACGCGCAAGGCATACGGCGAGGCCATCGCTGCACTCGGTGCTGCCCGCGCGGACGTCGTCGCGCTTGACGCGGAAGTCAGCAACTCGACGCATGCCGAGGACTTCAAGAAGACCGCCCCCGATCGCTTCTTCGAGATGTACATCGCCGAACAGCGGATGGTCGCGGTCGCGGTCGGGATGCAGGTCGTCGGCTTCGTGCCGTTCGCCTCGACGTTCGCGGCGTTCCTCACGCGCGCATACGACTTCATCCGTATGGCGGCGATCTCGCGCGCGGATATCCGCCTGTCCGGTTCGCATGCCGGTGTGTCGATCGGCGAGGACGGACCATCGCAGATGGCGCTCGAGGACCTCGCGATGATGCGTGCCGTGCATGGCAGCACCGTGCTGTATCCGTGTGACGCGAATCAGGCCGCGAAGCTCGTCGTCGCGATGGCCGACCAGCGCGGCATCTCGTACATCCGCACGACGCGCGAGAAGACGGGGGTCCTCTACGGGCCGGAAGACGAGTTCCCGATCGGCGGCAGTCGCGTGGTGCGCGGCGGCGGCGCCGACGACAAGGTCACGGTCGTCGCCGCTGGCATCACCGTTCACGAAGCGATCAAGGCCGCCGACGAGCTCGCGAAGGCCGGTGTGAAGATCCGGCTCATCGACGCGTACTCGATCAAGCCGCTGGACGCCGGCGGTATCGCGAAAGCGGTGCGGGCCACGGGCGGGCGTCTGGTCGTTGCGGAAGACCACTGGCCGGAGGGCGGGCTGGGCGACGCGGTCGTCTCGGCTCTCGTCTCACTCGGCGTGCAGGACATCGCGCTGCG
>DATEZK010000123.1:0-8105 GCA_035255665.1 Candidatus Limnocylindria bacterium | reverse complement strand
CGCGCCATTGGCCAATGAGGCTCTGCAGCTCGGAATCGCTCGTGGTCACGTTGATACTCTATGTCGCGTTAATTATCGCCCGCAACCCGCAAACGGCTACCGGCCGTGCCAGCGCGGTGTCAGTCCGACGGTCAGGCCGCCGCTTTACCTCGGCGCAGCCTCGCTTGGACGACGGCGATGATCTCCTGCAGCTCGCTGATGCGCATCACGTACGCCGCGAGCAGATAGACGCCGACGCCGAAGCTCGTCGCGAGGAGCGTCTGGACGAAGAGGAGCAGCTTCGGGGGATCCAGCGCGAGGTTGAGGGGGATGTTCGTGAAGTTGATGAACAGGAACATCGCGACGCCCATGAACAGTGCAGCGGTGACCTGCTTCAGCGTGGCGTAGCCGAGCCCGACGAGACGCAGGCGTGCGCGCGGTGCCAGGAGTAGGAGCAGCAGGGCCGCCTCCGCCAGCGTCGCGACCGAGTTGGCGAGAGCCAGGCCGTTGATCCCGAACGCCGGTGCGAGCGTCACCGACAGCACGACGTTCGCGCCGATCGAGATGAGCGTCAAGGCGACCGGAGTCGTCGTGTCGCGCGAGGCGTAGTACGCGCGCGCGAGGATCTGCACGAGGGCGTGCCCGGCGAGTCCCAGGGCGTAGAAGAGGAACGCCGCCTGCACGAGCTCGCGCATGTCGGGACCGAACTCACCGTACTGGAAGAGCAGGTTCACGATGGGACGCCGCAGCACCACCATGAGGATCGCGGTCGGAAGCGTGAGGAACAGGATCCAGCGGATCGCTTGCTGTAGCGCGTCGCGCATCTTCAACGCCTGGCCGAGCGACGCGTAGTGCGAGAGCGTGGGGAACACGGCGGCCGAGATTGCGATCGAGAACACGCCGAGGGGCAGCAGCATCAGCTGGAACGCGTACGTGAGCGCCGTCACCGATCCAGGGCGCATGCCGGAGGCGAGATAGGTGTCCACGAAGAACACGACCTGGACCGCGCCAAGCGCCAGCGTTCGCGGCCCGGCGAGCGCGAAGACCTCGCGCACTCCCGGATGGCCGAGGTCGAACGTCAGCTGGTACTTGGTGCGACGGAAGGTGAGCTCCGGTAGCTGGACCAGGAACATCATCGCCGCGCCGGCCACCACTCCGAATGCGAGCGCGTCGATGCCCAGGAAGGGCGCCGCGAAGATCGCGAAGAGTATCTGCACGCCGTTGTAGACAAGGGGAGCGATGGCTCCCGCCAGGAACTGCCGGTACGACTGCAGCACGCCCGTGACGAGCGCCGACAGCCCCATGAAGATCGGGCTGAGCAGCATGATGCGAGTGAGCTCGATCGTGAGCTCGAGCTGGCCCGGCTGACTAGCGAACTGCGGCGAGACGATGAACGTCGGCACGATCCACGGGGCGGCGAGCCACATCACCGCCGACAGGACCATGAGACCGACGACGAGGACGTTCATCACGCTCGAGGCGACGTGCCAGGCCTCGTTCTCGCGCTCCTTCGCGAGGTAGCCGGCGAACACCGGGATGAACGCCGACGTCAGGGCGCCCGCGACGACCAGGTTGAACAGCGCGTCCGGGATGCGGAAGGCGACCCAGAACGCGTCGAGCTGCGACGTTTCCCCGAACGCCGCGCCGAAGACCGAAAGGCGAAGCCAACCGAGTACGCGGCTGGCGATGAGCGCGGCGATCATGACGAGCGACGCCCGGGCGATGGACATCGTCACGCGCGGAGTATGGGCGACGTACGCCGGAGCGATACGGTTCTGACAAGCCTCGTGGCTGCTGCGACGAGATTTAGGTGGGCCATTGGGTTATCGTTCCGCCCCTATGGCGAAGAAGAAACGCTCGGCTCTCAAGCGCATCCGTCAAACGCAAAGGCGAACCAGCATCAAGACCATCGCGCGCTCGGCCGCGCGCAGTGCGGTGAAGACCGCGCGCGCCGCGATCGAGAAGGGCGGCGAGACGGTCCAGGAGGCCGTCGCCGAAGCGGCGAGCATGCTCGACCGTGCGGCCAAGCGGGGCGCGATCCACAAGAACGCGGCGCGTCGCAAGCGCGGCCGGGTCGCGAAGCGCGCGGCGAAGAGCACGAAGAAGACCTAGCGTCCTTCGGACGCGACCGTCCCCGCTGACCCGTCGACCACGATCCGCTCACCCGTCACGATGCGCTCTGTCGCGTTCGGGACGCCCACGACCGCGGGGATCCCGTACTCGCGCGCGACGACCGCGCCGTGCGACATCATCCCGCCCATCTCCATCACGAGCGCGCTCGCCGTGAGGAACAGGGGCGTCCAACCTGGGTCGGTGGCGGGCGCGACCAGGACCTCGCCGGGCTCAAGGCGCGCTCCGGCCGGGGAAAGCATCACGTGCGCGACGCCGCGCGCGATCCCCGGCGAGGCCGGCGTCCCACTGATCGCGCCGTCCGCGGCTGGCGCAGCGAATGCGGCCTCAGCATCAGTCCCGTCGGAGAGGAGCACACGCGGGATGTGACGTCTTCGCCCCTCGCGCCGGTACTCGGCGCGGCGCTGCGCGACGCGCGAGCGCATGTCCTCACCGGACAGCGCGCGACGGGCATCTGGAAGCGTGAGGAACCAGATGTCGTCCGCCGCGGCGATCCGGCCCTCGCCGGCAAGCGCGGCGCCGACCGGAGCGAGGATCGCTCGGCCCTGCGCGATCACGCGCACCAAATTGAACTTTGGCACCTCGCGCAGGCCCGCGAGGGCGCGGACGCGCCGCAGGAATTTGCGCGCGAAGATACGACGCGGACCATGCACCCGCGAGAGCAGTGCCGCGATCGTCGCTTCCGCCTCGCTCGCGCCGCGCGCGAACTGCTCATCCGGCGCGAGGGCGGCCGCGGCGAGACGCTGATAGTTCGCGATCGCGCCGAGAAGGTGCGCTGGATCCTCCGACCACCGCGGCAGGCCGAGATCGATCTCGGCGATCGCGCGGTGCCCATAGCGGTCCAGGAATGTCTCGAGCTCGCGCTGGAGCAGAGGCGGTAACGCGCCGCGACGGAAGTCCGCGCTGAGATCCGCCGAGGGCCGGTCCACGAGCGCCGCCAGCGACGGCGGATCGTCGCGCGTGCGGCGCGCGATGGCCCAGAGGTCCAGGTCCATCTCGGTCGTCGGGTTGAATGGCAGGCCGCGCAGCACGGTCCGCATCTCGTCCTCGCTCGCGACGTCACGCAGCAGCCGCGCGGCGAGGTTGTACGAGATCAATCCCGCGGCGACTATCGCGACGAGCCGCGGGAACAGGCGCGGCAGGGTCGTGATGATCTGTCGCTCGAACGCGTCGAGCCGCTCGGCCGGTGTGGTGAGCGGTCCCACATCGCGCGTGATGAACGCATCGACGTCGCTCAGCACTTGGTCGCGCGTCCGCTCGGGACGAAGGAGCGCGCGGATCACCCACGGCGGCACTCCAGCGTGCGCGACCGCGCGGAGGATCGTCGCCGCCGAACGGAGGCGCGAACCGCGACGCGGCGCGAGGCGCGGATCGTCCAGCAGCCGGACGACGATCCCCGAGCTGCGCGCTTCCATGATCGAGAACACGCGGACCGGAATCTCCCGTGTGGTCGAGTTGCGGAGCACGCCGGTGAGATCGATCCACAGCCGCATGCCGGCGTCGGCGATGACGGAGGTCCCCGCGGCGGGATCGGCAACGGGCCTACCAACCGCCGAGGCGAATGCCGCGCCGATCAGCCGGAAGGTCTGGATGCCCATCGGCGTGAACGGCTGGAAGACGCCCTGCGCGACGTTGGCGGAGAAATAGACGCGCAGGTCACGCTCCGGATCGGGGGCGCTCGCGGGGATCGGATACAGCGACGTGATGTCGCGCGACTGCACGATCCAGAGCTTCGAGCTGTCGATCGCCCACTCGATGTCCTGCGGCCTTCCGAAGTGCGCTTCGATGCGCGCTCCGATCTTCGCGAGCTCGCGGAGGCGGACGTCGTCGAGGATGTCGCCACGTCGCTCGACGACCGCGAGCGTGGATGTATCGACGAGGTAGTGATCCGGATTCACGGCGCCCGACACGAGCTGCTCGCCGAGCCCGCGGACCGCGTCGATCGCGGCACGCCGCCGGCGTCCGGTCATCGGGTCGGCGGTGAAGAGAACGCCCGCGACTGCTGCCGGCACCATCCGCTGCACGACGACCGCGAGCCGAAGCGCACGCTCGTCGACGGCATGCGTGGCCCGGTACGAGACGGCGCGCTCGTTCCAGAGCGATGACCAGCAGCGGCGGACCGCGGTCTCGAGCGCATCCTCACCCTCTACATCGAGCATCGTGTCCTGCTGACCCGCAAAGCTCGCGTCAGGCAGATCCTCAGCCGTCGCCGAGGAGCGGACAGCGACGGGACCGCCGAGCGTCCGGTAGGCGTCCCGCGCAGCGGTCGCGACCTCGGGCGGCATCGGGCTCTCGACGAGCCGGCGGCGCGCGTCCGCTGGATCGCTCGGATCGATGCCGGCCGCGCTTGCCGCGGCGAGGTACGCCTCGGTCGTGATCACGAAGCCATCGGGGACGGGGAAGCCCGCATGGATCAGCTCTCCGAGGTTCGCGCCCTTTCCGCCGGCGCGTGGAAGGTCACGCGCGCCCAACTCGGACAGCGGTACGACCAGGCGCCCGCTCACGGAGGGCTGCTGAAGACCACCCGGCGACCCTGCTGCGCCGCGAGCGAGCCGTATGCGACCTTGCCGCCGCGCTTCGCGTACGGCTCGACCACGTCGACGGCCATGCCGCCCTCATGCTCGAGGGAGACGCATATGGCGTCCGTCGGTGGCGCATCGGCACTCGTTCGGACGCGCACGTCGTAGCAGAGACCGACCGCAACGTTGTCACGGTCGCGCCTCATCGCTTCTCGGATGAGCTCCATGACCTCGTCCGACGGCGGATGTTCGGTCCCCGTGTCACCGGCGACCATGCTGACCTTCCCATCGCGGCCCATCGCCGCGCCGAACGGGAAGAACTCGCCGTGCTTATCGAGCAAGCCATGCGCGAACGGCAGCAACGCCTCGAGGATGTCGTCGAGCTGACGCCTGTCCGGGGGCCGATCGTCCTGCATCTCTATCTCCCGAAGCGAGGGAACGCGTCGCGGCCGGGATAGCGCGCGGCGTCCTGCAGCTCGTTCTCGATCTCCATGAGGCGGTTGTACTTCGCGTTGCGCTCGCTTCGCGAGAGCGAGCCCGTCTTGATCTGTCCGCTGTTGAGCGCGACCGCGAGGTCGGCGATGGTCGTGTCCTCGGTCTCGCCCGACCGATGCGAGATCACCGTCGCGTAACCCGAGCGGTGGGCGAGCTCTACGGCGTCGATCGTCTCTGTGAGCGTGCCGATCTGATTGAGCTTGATGAGCACCGCGTTGGCGACCCCCTCGGTCACGCCGCGCCGGATGCGTTCGATGTTCGTGACGAAGAGGTCGTCGCCGACGAGCTGGAGCTTGTCGCCGAGCTGTGTCGTGAGGTGCTTCCAGCCGGCCCAGTCGTCCTCCGCGAGGCCATCCTCGACCGACACGAGCGGGTAGCGCTTGCACCAATCGGCGTATTGAGCAATGAGTTCCACCGCGGGTAGGGTCCGCTTCTCACGTGCGAGCTCGTATGCGCCATCGCTCCCGACGCTCTTCCACCCACCGACTCCATCGCTCTTGAACGGACCGCCGGCCGGCTTGTAGAACTCCGTTGCCGCTGGATCGAGGGCGATCCCGATCTGCTCTCCGGCGCGGTAGCCAGCCTTCTCGATCGCCTCGAGGATGAGGCGGATGGGCTCTTCGTTGTCCTTCAGCCCGGCCGGCGCAAAGCCACCCTCGTCGCCGACTCCCGTTCCCATGCCACGGTCGTGCAGGATCGCCTTGAGCGCGTGGAACACCTCGGCACCCGCGCGAATCGCTTCGCGGAACGACGTCGCGCCGATCGGCGCGACCATGTACTCCTGCATATCGGCCGAGTCGGTCGCGTGTTTGCCGCCGTTCAGGATGTTCATCAGCGGCACCGGCAGCGTGCGCGCGAGCGGTCCACCGAGGTAGCGATACAGCGGGAGCCCGACGGCATTCGCAGCGGCGCGAGCGCACGCCAGCGAGACACCGAGGATCGCGTTCGCTCCGAGCTTCGACTTGTTCGGGGTGCCGTCGAGCTCGAGGAGCAGCTTGTCGATCGCGGACTGGTCCGCGGCGTCCTCACCCATGAGCTCCGGTGCGATGACGTCGTCGACGTTGCTCACGGCTTTGCGAACGCCCTTGCCGCGGTAACGCGTCTTGTCTCCGTCGCGCAGCTCGACGGCCTCGTGTGCCCCGGTCGACGCGCCGGACGGCACCATCGCTGTGCCGCGCGAGCCGTCGCCGAGGATGATGTCGACCGCGACCGTCGGATCGCCACGCGAGTCCAGGATCTCGCGCCCGCGGATCATCTCGATCGTCGTGTCGCTCATGCGTGGACCTCAGTGCCGTCCGGGATGGCTGCGACGCCCGGCAGCGTCTTTCCCTCGATGAGCTCGAGCGACGCGCCGCCGCCGGTCGACACATGCGTCAGCTTCTCCGCGAGGCCCAGCTCCTCGACGGCCTGTACCGACTCGCCGCCACCGACGATGGTCGTGGCGCCGCTCGACGCGAGGAGCTCCGCGACGCGCTTCGTGCCGGTCGCGAACGCCGGGATCTCGAAGACGCCGAGTGGCCCGTTCCAGAAGATCGTCTTTGCGCGGCGGATCTCGTTCGCGTAGCGCTCGATCGTGCGCGGACCGATGTCGACGATCGCAAGATCGTCGCCGACGGCGCCGACGTCCGTCACTTCCGCGGCGCGCGCGCCGGCGTCGTCGACGGACGGCGCGCAGAGGACATCCTCCGGCAGCAGCACCCGCTTTCCCTGCGCCTTCGCGTCGCCCAGGATCGCGCGCGCCTCGCCGGCGCGATCGGCCTCCGCGAGCGACCGGCCGATCTTGTGACCCGTGGCGAGCAGGAACGTGTTGGCCATGCCGCCGCCGATCGCCAGCGCGTCGACGCGCGCGAGCAGCGCACGGAGCACATCGATCTTCGTGCTCACCTTCGCTCCGCCGATGATCGCGAGGAACGGCCGTTTCGGTGCGCTGAGCAGCCCGCCAAGGGCGAGCAGCTCCTTCTCGAGGAGCAGACCGGCATATGCGGGAAGGATCCTCGCCACGCCCTCGGTGGACGCGTGCGCGCGGTGCGCCGCACCGAAGGCATCGTTGACGTACAGGTCGTAGCCAGACGCGAGCTCTTTCGCGAACGCGGGATCGTTCTTCTCCTCCTCGGGATGGAAGCGGACGTTCTCGAGGAGCACGACATCGCCACCTCGAAGCTTTGTCACGGCCTCTCGCACCGCTGGTCCGACACAGTCGGGCAGCAGAGGAACGTCACGTCCCAGGAGCTCGGCGAGCCGCAGCGCGACCGGTCGCAGGCTCAGCTTCCGATCCGGCCCTTTGGGCCGACCGAGGTGGGAGCAGAGCGCGAGCGCGGCGCCACGCCCCAGCAAGTGCTGGATCGTCGGGAGCGCGGCGCGGATGCGCGTGTCGTCGGCGACCCCCACGGCGCCAAGCGGCACATTGAGGTCGACTCGGACGAGGATCTTCTTCCCCGACGGATCGACGTCGCGGATCGTTCGCTTCGCGAAGACCGTCACGCGAGGCTAGGCCGCAGCGGGAACCCGCAGCTTCGAGGCCACGAACGCGGCGATATCGGCGAGGCGGCAGGCGTAGCCCCACTCGTTGTCGTACCAGGAGATGACCTTCACCGTATCGCCGAGGACGATCGTGTCCATCGAGCTCACGATCGTCGAGCGATCGTCGCCCTTCAGGTCGCTCGATACGAGGGGCTCTTCGGTGTAGCCCATGATGCCTTTGAGGTCGCCCTCGCTCGCGCGCTTGAACGCGGCGTTGACCTCGTCCTTCGTCACATCACGCCCGAGCGTCGCAACGAAGTCCACGACGGACACGGTCGAGGTCGGCACGCGGAACGCCATGCCGGCGAACTTGCCCTTCAGGTCGGGAATCACGAGCGCGACCGCCTTTGCGGCGCCGGTCTCCGCGGGAACGATGTTCTCCGCGGCAGCCCTGGCGTCACGTGGATCCTTCGCCGCCGTGTCGAGGGTGCGTTGCGAGTTCGTGTACGAGTGAACGGTCGT
>DATEZK010000122.1:0-2115 GCA_035255665.1 Candidatus Limnocylindria bacterium | reverse complement strand
ACCGCCGAAGCAACGGCTGCGCGGCGTGGTCGGCGAGTCCGCCCCGCGGGTCGACGCGCCGCCGAAGG
Source organism: Candidatus Limnocylindria bacterium (assembly GCA_035255665.1). Classification (GTDB taxonomy): domain Bacteria; phylum Chloroflexota; class Limnocylindria; order P2-11E; family P2-11E; genus CF-39. The sequence goes on along the minus strand of DATEZK010000122.1, from coordinate 2,047 downwards.
TCAAAGGCGAGTTCCTCTACGGCAGCGATCTCTCGCGCGAGGGCATGCTCTACGGGGCAACGCTGCGCAGCCCGCACGCCCACGCGCGCATCGTGTCAGTTGATGTCTCAAAGGCGCGCCAGCTGCCCGGCGTGCGCGCGGTTCTCACGTCGGACAACCTTCCCACGCGCGAGAAGTTCGGCCTCATGCGCTCGGACCAGCCGATGCTCGCGACGAACGTCGTGCGCTATGTCGGCGAGGCGGTGGCGATCGTCGCGGCGGATGATCCCGAGCAGGCGCGTCTCGCGACGAAGGCGATCAAGGTCGAGTACGAGCTTCTGCCAGCCGTCACCGACGTCGTCGCCGCGCTGCAGCCGGATGCTCCGAAGCTCCACGATCCAAAGGACGGCAACGTGATCGAGGACGTGCGCGTCGTGCACGGCGACCCGGACGCGAAGGCCGATGTCGTCGTCGAGGGCGAGTACGAGGTCGCGATGCAGGACCAGGCCGCGCTCGGGCCCGAAGCGGGCCTCGCGATCCCGGGGCAAGACGGCGGCGTGACGCTTCACATCGCGACGCAGTGGCTCCATGAGGACCTGCGCCAGATCGCGCCGTGCCTGGGACTTCCGGAGGAGAAGGTGAGGCTCGTGCTCGCCGGCGTCGGCGGCGCCTTCGGCGCGCGTGAGGACGTCACGCTGCAGATCCACGTTTGCCTCCTCGCGCTCGCCACCAAACGCGCCGTGCGCATGACCTACGGGCGCGAGGAGTCCTTCTATGGCCACGTCCATCGCCATCCCGCGCGCATGTGGTACCGGCACGGCGCGACACGCGATGGCCAGCTCGTGTTCGTGCGCGGCACGATCGTGCTCGACGGCGGCGCGTATGCGTCGTCCACGTTCGCCGTGGTCGCGAACGCCGCGTGCTTCGGCGCTGGGCCGTACCGCGTTCCGAACGCGCTCATCCACGCCGTCGGCGCGTACACGAACAATCCGCCGACCGGGGCGATGCGCGGGTTCGGCGCGGTGCAGTCGTGCTTCGCCTACGAGGCTCAGATGGACAAGCTCGCCGCCGCGCTGGGCATGGATCCGGTCGAGCTGCGCGCACGCAATGCGCTCGAGAACGGCGACCGCATCGTGACGAACCAGCCGGTGGAGGGCTCCGCGCCCGTCGCCGAGGTGATCAACCGCTGCGCGGCGTTGCCGTTGCCTCCGGATCGCACCTCCGATGATCCGCTGGAGCTCCCGGGCGGCACCGGCAACCTCACGCGCGGCGAGGGCGTGCGGCGTGGCGTCGGATTCGCGGTCGGCATGAAGAACGTCTGCTACTCGCACGCCTTCGACGACTTCTCCACCGCGCGCGTTCGCGTCGAGCGCGACGGGGAGGGCGTCGTCGCGCGCGTGCACACCGCCGCGTCCGAGGTGGGGCAGGGCATCGTGCTCGTCTGCGAGCAGATCGCGCGCACGGAGCTCGGTGTCCAGCGCGTGATCGTCGAGACGCCGGATACGACGATCGGCTCCGCCGGCTCGTCTTCGGCCTCGCGACAGACCTGGATGACGGGTGGCGCCGTGCTCGCGGCGTGCCGCGAGGTGAAGATCGAGCTTGCGAACCGTGCCGGCCGGCGCGGTCTTCGCGTCGATCAAGTCGATATCGGCGAGCTCCTGGACACGCCGGTCGAACGCCTCGTCACGCACCGCCATCGGCCGACCGAGGAGCGCAACGACACGACCCAGAACGACGGACACGTCGCGTTCCTCTTCGCCGCGCACCGCGCGGTCGTCGATGTCGACGTGGACACCGGTCTGGTCAAGGTCGTGCAGATCGCGACCGCGCAGGACGTTGGGAAGGCGATCAATCCGCTCGCGGTCATCGGGCAACTGGAAGGTGGCATCGCGCAGGGGCTCGGCCTGGCCGTGATGGAAGAGGTCCAGTTGAAGGACGGCGCGGTGCGGAACGCGTCGTTCACCGACTACCTGCTGCCGACGATGCTCGACATGCCTCCCGTGGTGTGCGATCTCATCGAGTTCCCACATCCGGACGCGCCGTACGGCGCGAAGGGCGTCGGCGAGCC
>DATEZK010000121.1:0-5154 GCA_035255665.1 Candidatus Limnocylindria bacterium | reverse complement strand
CGGCCGCCGGCTACTTCAACTCGTCGGACGAGCTGCCGCTCTGGGTGAACGAGTTCTCCTCAGAGCGCGAGATGGTCTACATCAACTCGCTCGCCGCGCGCCCGGGCACGAGCTACTTCAGCTCCGTCGTCGCACACGAGCTCTGCCACATGATCCAGTACGGGAAGCGCAAGCGATCACAGGTGTGGTTCAACGAGGGCCAGGCGCAGCTGTGCGAGCTGGCGAATGGGTTCCCGGTCTCACACGCGCAGACATTCCTTCAGCTGCCGGACACCCAGCTGAACGACTGGCCGGATCTCGAGCAGTCACAGGCGCATTACGGGCTCGCGTATCTCTTCCTCGAGTTCGCGCGCCAACAGGCCGGTGGCGACGATCTGATCAACGCATTCATGGCGCGTGGCATCGACACGCCGGCGGATCTCGACGCGGTCCTCCGCGCGCGCGGTCAGCGCGGCCTCGAAGAGCTGTTCCTCGACTTCGTCGCGGCGAACGCCTTCATTGGATCGTCGGCCGAGGCGCGCTACAGCTATCCGAGCGGCCTCGCCGCGCGGACGCCGGCGGGCGCGACGGATCAGGACCGCGTGACGCTCGGCAACACCCACTCCGCGACCACCCACGAGTACGCGGCGCGCTATATCGAGGTGCCGCGCGCGGTGATGAAGATCCGCTTCGAGGGAGCGCGGGAGACGAAGCTGCTCCCGACCGATCCGCATTCGGGGAAGGCGATGTGGTGGTCCGATCGCGCCGACGGCCTGGATAGCACGCTCACGCGTACGGTCGACCTTCGCGGTGCGACGGCCCCGAAGCTCTCGTTCTGGACATGGTTCGAGATCGAGAAGGACTACGACTACGCGTACGTCGCGGTGTCCACGGACGGCGGCGCGCGCTGGACGACGCTCGCCACGCCGGCCACGACGCGGGACGATCCGAACGGGAGCAATCTCGGCAACGGCTACACGGACAACTCCGGCGGCGGCAGGACCCCGGCGTGGATCCAGCAGGAGGTGGACCTCACACCCTATGCGGGCAAGGAGATCCAGCTTCGCTTCGAGTACGTCACCGACGGCGCCCTCAACCTGCACGGGATGGCGATCGATGACATCACGGTCACCGGGTTGCTGAACGACGACGCGGAGAGCGACAACGGCTGGAAGGCCGACGGCTTCGTGCGCTCGACGAACGTGGTCGCGCAGCGGTTCGCCGTTCAGCTCCTGCGGTTCACGGCCAACGGGACGACGGTCGATCGCCGGATCGTCGACGCCGGAACGGTCGATATCGACGTGGACACCTCCACCGACCGGCGCCCGCCACTGCTCGCCGTGACGGGGTTCGCGGTGCGGACGACGCAGCCCGTGCCGTTCAGCGTGTCGGTGGAGCGTCGATGACGCGCGACCGCGGCACGACCGCGCCGGGAGTGAAGCCGGTCAGGTACGGCGTCATCCCCGCCGGAGGACTGGGCACGCGCTTTCTCCCGATCAGCCGCGCCGTCCCAAAGGAGCTCATACCGGTCGTCGACACTCCGGTGATCGAAATCGTCGTGACGGAGATGACCGAGTCCGGCATCGAGCGGGTCGTGCTCGTCGTCGGCCCCGGAAAGGAATGGATCGAGGCGTACTTCCAACCGAATCCGCGCATCGAGGCACGGCTAGCGGCCGATATGCGCCAGGAGGACCTCGCGCTGCTCAAGCGCGCAGAGCGCCTCGCGCAGGTGAAGTCAGTCATGCAGGCCGAACCGAAGGGGAACGGACACGCTGTGCTTCAGGCGCGCCCGCTGATCGGCGACGAACCGTTCGCGATGCTGTGGGGGGACGACATCATGCTCGGCGAGGAGCCCGCGCTGATGCAGCTCATCAAGGCGCGCGAGCGGCTCGGCGGCGGGAGCGTGGTCGGATGCGTCCGGGTCGGAAAGAAGGACATCAGCCGCTATGGCGTCATCGCCGGGACCGAGGTGGACAAGGAGACGCGGCGCGTCCTCGGCATCATCGAGAAACCGGCGCCCGAGGACGCTCCCAGCGACCTCGCGGCGGTCCACGGCTACATCCTCGAGCCGGACATCTTCGACGTTCTGGAAAAGCAGGCACCCGGGCGAGGCGGGGAGGTGTGGCTCACGGACGGAGTGACGGAGCTCGCGCGGCAGGGGGCACCGGTCTGGGCGGTCGAGCTCAAGGGCCAGCGCTACGACTGCGGCGACAAGATCGGCTACGTGACCGCCTTCGTGGACGCGGCGCTGGGTCGGAACGACACCGGGCCCGCCGTTCGGGCCCATTTGGAGGGCCTTGGCTGGAAGGCGCCGCGCGCACGCTAAGCGTCCAACTCTGCCCCTAAACAGGCTCTCAGGCGTCTAAACCACCTCTCCGGCCCCCCTGCTAGCATCTGTGGCGTTCCCCCTCAGTACACCTAGGGCGTTGCCATGCCCGAGGTCTGAGGGGTTGGAGGGTGGGGAGTTGCAACTGACACCTGTGGCTGAGCTGCGGCGCGTCGCGTCGCTCGCGCTGCTCACGCTCGCGGTCCTGGGTGCCTCGTGGTTCGTGGCGTCATCCGCTGCGACCGACGCAGCCGCGCGACCGACGGCACCCAGCGAGCTCGCCCGTGTCACTCCCATATCGCGTGCGCTCGCGCGACAGATCCCTCTGCCCGATCCGCAGCTGCTCCGCCTCGGCGCGCCGAGCGTGCCGCTGGCCCTCCTCGACGCCGCTGGACTGACACCGATGCGCGCACCGCGGGCCGCGACGGTGGCGGAGGCGCTCGCGGTGAACGGCGTAGAGGTCGGTCCGCAGGACCGCCTGTCGAGCGCGCCCGACGCCGTCGTCAGCGCGGGCGACATCATCCGGCTCACCCGCGTGACGGCCCATGAGGTGGTGGTGCGCGAGCCGCTGCCGTTCGCGGTCGAGACGCGTCAGGACGCGACGCTCCCTCTCGGGCGGGTCGTGGTGGCCACCGCGGGCATCGCGGGACTGGCCGACAACACGTATCGGGTGGAGTTCGCGGACGGACTCGAATCGGGGCGGACGCTGGTCGCCAGCGTGGAGGTCGTGACATCTGTGGCCGAGGTTCGACGCGTGGGCACGAGGCCGGCCATTCCGGCCGCCGCGCCCGCCGACATCGAAGCGATCATCCGTGCCGCCGCCGCACGGTGGGGCGCCGATCCGACGCAGCTCCTGCGCGTCGCCTGGTGCGAGAGCCGTTACAACCCGTCGGCGTACAACGCGTCCGGTGCCTCGGGGCTCTTCCAGTTCATGCCGCGCACATGGGCCGCGAACAGCGTCCGCGCGGGCTACGGCGGCGCGAGCGTCTTCGATCCGGTGGCCAGCGCGAACACGGCCGCCTATATGTTCTCGATCGGCCAGGCCGGCCAATGGACTTGCAAATAGCCCTCTAACCTTCGCGGCGATGGACATCGCCGATCCGCGCGCGCTTCAGACCGTCCTTCGGCGGCATGGCGTTCGTGCCGCTACGTCTTTGGGCCAGCGCTTCCTCGTCGATCACGGGGTGCTGGACGCCATCGTCGAGGCCGCCGAACTGTCCGCCGAGGACGACGTGCTCGAGGTCGGACCCGGCCCCGGCGTGCTCACCGCGCGTCTGGCGGAGCGCGCGCGCTCGGTGACCGCGGTGGAGATCGACGAGCGCATGATCGCGGTGCTTCGCGACACGCTCTCCGCGCACGAGAACGTGACGATCGTGCGCGCCGACGCGCTCGAGGTCGACCTGTTCGCACTCGCCGAGCGGCGCCCGACACGGATCGTCGCGAACGTGCCGTACCAGATCACCACACCTCTCCTCGAACGCTTCATCGGGGACGGTCGAAGGCCGCCGCTCATCGTGGTGCTCGTTCAGGAAGAGGTTGCCACGCGCATCGCCGCGACCGCTTCGTCCGGTAAGGAGCGCGGGTACCTGTCGGTCTTCGTGCAGTCGTTCGCCGAGGCGCGGATCGTCCGCCGGGTGCCGGCCCGGGCGTTTCGACCCGCTCCGAAGGTGGGCTCCGCCCTCGTCGCGCTGCGAACGCACTCGCGTCCCGCGTTCGAGCCGCTCGAGCAGCACGCGTTCCTCCGCTTCGTGAGCGACGTCTTCCGACATCGCCGCAAGCAGCTGCGCGGCGCGCTCGGCCACGAGGCGGGGGTGACGCCTGACCGCGCGGAGTCCGCCCTGCGTGCCTGCGGGATCGACCCCAAGCGCCGCGCGGAGGAGCTCACGCTCGCCGAATGGGTCGCCCTCGCGCGCGTGATCGGCGTGCCAACCGATCCGCTGAGCGTGCCCAGCGATAACGCGTCGGAGCCGCAGTGACGCGGGCGGTCACGCTGCTCGCGCCGGCGAAGATCAACCTAGCGCTCGCGGTGAACGGAAAGCGAGACGACGGCTACCACGAGCTTCGCAGCGTGCTCGCGACGATCGACCTCGCGGACCGCGTGCGCGTCGCTTCGCATCGGCGTCTCGAGGTCCGCATCGCGCCGGATGTTGGCGCTCCGCCCGGTGAGGATCTCGCGAGCCGCGCAGTGCGCGCGATGGCGACGGCGACGGGTCGCGCACCGACAGCTTTCGTGCACATCCGCAAGCGTGTGCCGGTGGCCGCGGGCCTCGGCGGTGGCTCGAGCGACGCGGGCGCGGTATTGCGCGCGCTCGCGTCGATCTGGAAACGCGACGATGTCGATCTGGTCTCCCTCGCGGCCACGATCGGATCGGACGTGCCGTTCTTCGCGAGCGGCGCGCGCGTCGCATTCGTCACCGGCAGGGGCGAGCGCGTCGAACCGCTGCCCGATCCGGCCGCGACGCACGTCGTCATCGTGCGTTCGCATGCGCGCCTCGCCACGAAAGACGTCTTCGCCGAGCTCACGATGGGCGATCGAGGCGCCGCGGCGGCCGTCGACACGCTGAACGCCGCGTTCAGGCGTGGCACGGTGACGCCACAGCTCCTCCGCGACAACGCGCGCAACGATCTCCTCAGACCGGCGGAGCGTCTCTGCCCCGCCGTCGCTGATGCACGCTCTCGCGCGGCGGAGCACAGCATCGCGCTCGCTCTTTCTGGCAGCGGACCGACGCTTTTCGCGATTGCGGATGATGGCCACGACGCGCTGCGCATGGCACGGATCCTGCGCCGGCTTGGTCTGTTGGCGCACGCGCACACGATGGCTGGCTAAGGGTCGCAAGACCGGGCGAGCG
>DATEZK010000120.1:0-3824 GCA_035255665.1 Candidatus Limnocylindria bacterium | reverse complement strand
AGTCCAGCCTCGCCCATCTGCGCGATCAGCGCGCGTGGGATCTCGTCCGTGTCTTCGATCTCCTTCGCGCACGGTGCAAGGACGTCGTCGACGAATCCGCGCACGGTGCGCTGAAGGAGCCGGATGTCCTCAGGGAGCTCGACGTCCATCAGGTGGAGGGCCGCGCGCTCACGGCGTCCTTCGCACGCTCCAGGGTCTCGCGAAGATCGGCAGGGATACGCGCAGCGCGGAAGCTTGACCGGTCGATCATCACCTGTACCGTCGTCATCTCCGCGCAGTGCAGTCCGTCGGCGCGATCGACCGAGTACTCGAACGCCCACGAGGAGTGGCGGATCTCTCCCACACGCACGCTGATGTCGAACTCATCGTCGAACCTGAGCGCTGCGCGGTAGCGCACGCTCGCCTCGCCGATCGTGAAGTCGAGGCCCTTGGCCACGATATCGCTGTACGTGAGTCCAAGCTCGCGCAGATACGCGACGCGGCCGACCTCCGCGTAGAGCAAGTAGTTCGCGTAGTACACGACGTTCTGCATGTCCGTCTCGCCGAAACGCACGCGCTGCCGATAGCGAAAAGGGAATGCTTCCACGCTCGGCAGGTTAGCCGCTTGGCACGCTCCCTGCTGCCCCTTCCAGGCATGACAACCACACAACACGACGACCATCCGACCGAACGCGTCGAGCGTGTCGAGCGCTACGAGCAGGTGCGCGAGCGACCCATAACGACCCTACCGGCGGCGAACGTCAACGTCGGATCGAGCGGCGCCACATCGATCTGGACCGCGACCAACGTTGTGACGCTGGTCTTCACGGTCCTCGAGACGCTGCTGCTCCTGCGCTTCGCCTTCAAGCTCTTCGGAGCGAATTCGAACCAGCCGCTGATCGCCGCGCTGTACGGCGCGACGGAGCCGCTGGTGCGACCGTTCCAGGGCATCTTCGCAGCGCCGCAGGGTCCGCCTGTGCTCGACATCGCGGCCCTTCTCTCGATCGTGTTCCTGTTCCTCGTCGCGCTGCTGATCGTCGCGCTCGTCCGCGCGATCACGAACCCCAAGAGCGTCTAAGTACGTACCGCGCGCGGCCTCAGCCCTCGCGGGTGAGGTCGCGCGCGACGTCGCGCGCGTGCCGCGAGATCGCAAAGAGGAAGCGACCGCGCACGAAGTAGAGGCCCGGGACCGGTGAGCGCCCGTGCCTGCCGATCCCTATCACGCCGTCCCGCTTCGGCGCGTCGATCCAGGAGTGATCGGCGCGGTAGCCGGTGGCCCAGATCACCGTCCGCGCGGCTGCCGTGCCGCCGTCAGCCATGCGCACCGTGTCGCCGGCGGCGTCCACTGCGCGTGTGACGAGCCGGAGCCCATACGCCGCCGCCGCGGCGTCGAGATCCGCCTCCAGATAACCACCCGCACGCAGGGGCCAAGGCAGCCACGCGACGGACGCCGTGCGCTCGTGAAAGACGCGGTCGCGGAGCAGCGCGAGCTTCCACCAGGTCGGTGAGCGCCAGCGCTTCGGCGGTAGCGGTTTGCGCGTTCCGATCGCGATCGTCGTGGGCCGCTCTCGAGCGACCTCGACCGCGATCTCGCCGCCGGAGTTCGCCGACCCGACCACGACCACCGGCCCACTGGGAAGATCGCGTGCTCGACGGTACTCCCGGCTGTGCAGCTGCAACACGGCGGGAGCGAGGCGCGCAGCGAAATCGGGGACGAGCGGCGCTTGGTAGTGGCCGCCCGCGATCACGACTGAACGCGCGCGAACGACGTCCGTACCGAGAACGACCTCGAAGTGATCGCCCGCGCGTCGAACGACACGCACGCGCTCACCGAGGCGGACGGGAAACCGCATCTCCTGGGCGTACCGCTCCTGGTAGTCGGCGACCTCATCCTTGTTCGGGAACGGATCGTCGCCGGTCGGGAAGGCGATCCCGGGCAACGAGTCGAGCTCGCGCGGAGTGAAGAGCCGTAGCGAATCCCACCGCGTGCGCCACGCGTCGCCCACGCGCGCGTACGCGTCGACGATCAGGAGATCGCGCCCGGCGCGCATGAGGTCGTGTGCTACCGACAGACCGCCGTGCCCCGCGCCAACGATGAGGACGTCGGTGTCGGCACGCATGCCGTTGCCGCTACTGCCGCTCGCCCGGATCGATGAGCCAGTCGATGTGCAGCCACACCACACGCGAGTAGCGGAAGATGAACGGCACGAGCACCAGATACGCGGTGTTGCCGATGATGAGCGCCACGACTGCGTCCAGCTTCGCGAGCATGATGAGTGCGATCACGATCCCGGCGAGGATGGGCACCGCGAGGGCGTAGCTCACGACCATCGCTCCCGCGAAGTACCCGGACTCGCGCTCGAAGACGAAGCCGCACTCCGGACAGGTCGGGTCCATCGAGACGAAGCGCCGCCACACATGGCCCTTCAGACACCTCGGGCAGCGCAGCGCGACGATGGCAGCGAGGCGGCGCACTAGAAATACTCGAGGATGACGGCGGCGAAGATGATCGACACGGCCGCGCCGACGATGAGCACCAGCGGGATCAGGTAGAAGACCACGAGCGCGACGATGAGGATCCGCGTCGCGCCATTCCGATCGACGCCGTAGTACGCGCGCACGCCGCGGTACGCGATGACTCCGAGCCAGATCAGGCATACAAGACCCACGAGCTGGGCGATCTGCGCGCCAACGGTGGGACCCGAGCCGAGGGCGAGCGACGCCAGATTCGAAGGGATCAGCGTGAGCGCCGCCGCGTAGCCGAAGAACTTGAGGAACGGTCCGTACGGCCGCCGGATGCCCGCGAGACGCGCGGAGGCCTGGATCGCGCTCGAGCCGAGGAGCCAGACGAAGACGGGCGTCACCGCCGTTGCCGCAAGCACCGCATCGAACGAACGCTGAGCGAGATAGACCACGACCGAAGTGCGCTCGGGCCCGAGCGTCTCGATCATCATCGTGACCAGGGGATGCCGCGTCGCGCCGAAGAAGAGGTCGTCGAGGATCGTCTCGCTCGAGAGGCGAACGGCGGCAAGCGCCGAGATCATCGTGGCCGCGAGCACGAGCATCACGGCGGACAGGAGCCGGCCACGCGCCAGGACGGCCGACGCTCCGGCGCTCGGGGAACGCGCGAGCGCGAGGATCGGTTCCTGGCTCAGGTCCACGCCGCACCCAGCGCGCCCGCCGCTGCCGCGTCGACCGCCGCGTCGATGGCCGCGCGCCTATTGCCGGTCCACTCCGGAGGGTCCGCGTCGTGGAGCTCCGGGGGGATCGGCGCGTCCTGCATAACGAGGAATTCCATCGACCACGCGCGCCGGACCGCGTCGAGCGAGTAGCCGCCACCGCCCATCGCGGCCCATGGCCACTTCGTTCTCGCGAAATACCGCACGACGTGCTCCCGCGCCTGCGTGGACACCATCAAATGCGTCAGCGGATCGTCGAAGTGCGAGTCGATGCCCTGCTGCGTCACCAGCACGTCCGGACGGTAACGTTCGAGCAGCGGCGGCACGACCGCATCGAATGCCCGAACGTACGCGGCACCGTCCGTGTAGGCCGGGAGCGCGACGTTGATGCTGTACCCCGCCCCTTTGCCGCGACCACGCTCATCGGCCGTGCCCGTCCCGGGAAAGAACGGACGCCGGACGTCGGGCATGATCCCGTACTGGTGCAGGCTGATCGTCAGCACCTGGTCCGTGTCGTAGAACGCGGCCTGAACGCCGTCCCCGTGATGCGCGTCGATGTCGACGTAGGCGACCTTCATGCCTTTGTCAGCGAGCAGGCCGCAGACGATCGCGGGGTCGTTGTAGATGCAGAAGCCGGAGGCGTTGCGGCGCATCGCGTGATGCAGT
>DATEZK010000119.1:0-2283 GCA_035255665.1 Candidatus Limnocylindria bacterium | reverse complement strand
GCAACGCACCCTGCTTGTGATCCTGTTCGTTCTCGCGGCCGGCCTGATCGGCCTCGTCACGTTCTTCGCCTACCGATCGGCGGCTGTCATGACGAGGCCTCTGCAGGATCTCGCCGCGGCAGCACAGCAGATCGAGGCCGGCGACCTCGGCGTGCGCATCCGTCAGCGTTCGCAGCACGAGATCGGCACGCTCGAGCGCGCGTTCGACACGATGGCGCGCTCCCTGAGCGAGCGCGAGCGCGCCCAGCAGGAGTACCTCGCCGAAGTGCGTACCGTGAACGAGGTCGCGGACGCGGTCGTCGGTGTCACGGACCGCGAGCGGATCTTCGCCGAGTCACTGTCACGCATGGTCGCGCTGTTCCACGCTGATGGCGCATCGATCGTCATCCGCGAAGACGCGCCAGGTTCGCCGACCGGCTCGGGTGGCAGGCTCATCGCGCCGACGACGATCGGGGTCGACGCCGAGACCGCGGTGATGCTCGCGGCGCGGGTGCTCGTGAATCCCGTGTACGACCCGAACCAGATCCAGCACCTCCACGTCCCGCAGAGCCCGCTCCCGCACGTCGCACACATCCCGTTGTCGGCGCGTGGCCGGGCCGCCGGTCTCCTCTCCGCGTACTTCAAGGCTCCGCGCGAGATCACCGACACCGAAGCGCGAGCGCTCCGCACCATCGCCCGGCTCGTGAGCGTCGCGAAAGAGAACGCCGATCTCGTGAACGAGCTCAAGGACAACAACCTTCAGCTCGAGCGCGCGAACCGCCTCAAGAGCGAATTCCTTGCGTCGGTGAGCCACGAGCTGCGCACGCCGATGAACGCGATCATCGGCTACACGAAGCTCATGCTCGACGGACTCGACGGCGATCTGACCGAACAGCAGACCGCCGACCTCGAGCGTGTCGTACAGGCCGCGGACAATCTGCTCGGCCTCATCAACGGCCTCCTTGACCTCGCGAAGATCGAGGCCGGCAAGATGGAGCTCAACGCCGAAGAGGTCGACATCCCGCTCGTCATCGACGATGTCATCGAGCTCATGCGCGCGGGCGCCGACGCCAAGTCGCTCAGCTTGCGCGCTGACGTCGCAAGCACGCTGCCCACGGCGTGGGCCGATCGCGCCCGCATCCGCCAGGTGCTCGTCAACCTCGTGGCGAACGCTGTCAAATTCACCGAGCATGGCGGCGTGACGATCCGCGCGACCATCGTCGATGGCTGGATCACGATCGCAGTCGTCGACACCGGCGTCGGCATACCGCCCGAGGCGCAGACCTACATCTTCGACGAGTTCCGCCAGGTCGACGCGTCGACGACGCGACGCTATGGCGGCACGGGCCTTGGGCTGGCCATCTCGAAGCGACTCATCGCATTGCACGGCGGCCGCATCTGGGTGGAGAGCACCGTCGGCGTCGGCAGCACGTTCCTGTTCACGCTGCCCGTCCGGGTACGCGCCGCGGCTCGGCCGGAGGGCAACCTGGCCGGAACGGCGGCGCGGTCATGACCGTCGCACGGGGCGTGGCTCGGGTGCTCGTCATCGAGGATGAGGCCAACAACCTCGACGTCGCGCAGCGCATCATTCGCGCCGCGGGCCATGAGGCGCTGATCGCTATGGACGGCCAGAGCGGCCTCGACATCGCGCGGGCCCAGAGGCCCGACGCCATCCTCGTCGACCTTCTGCTCCCGCGCGTCGACGGGTGGACCGTCACGCGCCTGCTGCGCGAAGAGGCGTGGGCGGCGCGCATCCCGATCATCGCCGTCTCGGCTCTCGCGATGCAGCAGGACCGTCAGCGCGCCATCGACGCCGGCTGTGATGACTTCGTGTCCAAGCCATACGCACCGGCCGAGCTGCGCGCGGTGCTGGCTCGCTTCCTTCCCGAGAATGCGCCGCTGGCCGTGGGCACCAGGCGACCCGACGCGGCTGTGGCGCCGACCGAGCGCCTTGGCAGCGTGCTCGCGGTCGACGACGAGCCCGCCAACCTCGACCTCATCTCGCGCCGGCTCGCGGCGCTCGGCTGCGCCGTGTTGCGCGCGTCGAGCGGCGAGCAGGCGCTCGCGATCGCGGATCGTGAGCGCCCGGACCTCATCCTGCTCGATGTGATGATGCCCGGAATCGACGGCTGGGAGACCTGCCGGCGGCTCAAGGCGAACGAACGGACGTCGACGATCCCGGTGATCTTCGTCACGGCGAAGGATCAGACCGACGATGTGGTCACGGGCTTCGAGGCCGGCGGCGTTGACTACGTCGCCAAGCCCTTCGAGCCGGTCGAGCTCGCGGCCCGCGTCCGCAGCGCG
>DATEZK010000118.1:0-2058 GCA_035255665.1 Candidatus Limnocylindria bacterium | reverse complement strand
CCTCGCGGAATTCGAGCTCGCTCATCACCCGCTTCGCTTCAGACGACCAGTGCGTTTCGCGTAGCGCTCGACCTCGACGAAGAGACGCAGGCCGAGCGGCACGGAGAGGACGCCGACGACCAGCGCCGGCCACACCTTCGGCCAGAGCGTCACGAGATTGGCGCCGTCGAGGAGCGCCATGCGCATGCCCTCGATCACATATGTCGCCGGCGAGATCGTCGAGAGCACCTGCATCCACGCAGGCAGCACGTTGGTCGGGTAGTACACGCCGGAGACCAGGAGCACGACAGCCTGGACGATGTACGCCATCTGCAGGCCCTTCTCGGTCCAGAGCAGTGGGAACGAGGCCGACGCGATCCCGAGTCCCACGAATGCGAGTGCGCCGACCGCGAGGAGCACCAACGCGGAGAGCACGTTCGCTTTCGAGAGGTCCACGGGAACGAAGAGCGTGACCGCGGCGAGGATCGCGATGCTGAACGCGGTGGCTCGCACCAGTGTCGCGCCGCACATGCCGATGAGGTGCGTGAAGCGCGGCACGGGTGACATGAACGTGTACTCGATCGTCCCCTCCCACCGTTCCCACGCGATCACTTCGCCGATGTTCTCGAAGATGATCCCGAGGAAACGCCAGGCGATCGTGCCCACGAGGAGATAGAGCACGGTGCGCGACACCGTTGCCTGGTCGACCGTGACCCCACTGATCTGAGACAGGGCGAGGCCGATGTAGGCGACCGAGAGCGACGTCACGATGCCGTAGACGAGCCAGACCAGCTCCCACGCCCAATACCGCTTCGAGAGCGCGATCTCGCGCTCGACGAATGCGTAGGCGAGTCCGAGCTGGCCGCCCAGCGCCGTCATCACTTCGCCTTCTCCTCGGCCGCCGCATCAGCCTCGTCCAGTCGCCGGCCGGTCACCGACATGAAGACGTCCTCGAGCGCCGTGGCGCCGTGTCGCGCCCGGAGCTCGTCGGCCGTACCTTCGGCCACGAGACGTCCGTCATGAAGGATCCCGATGCGGTCGGAGAGACGCTCGGCCTCATCGAGGTCGTGCGTCGTCAACACGATGGTGGCGTCGTGCTCGTCGCGGAGATCCCGCACGAACGTCTGCACCTCGCGTTTGCTGCGGATATCGAGGCCCGTGGTCGGCTCGTCGAGCAGCAGCAGCGTCGGAGCAGTGAGGAAGGCGCGCGCGATCGCGACCTTCTGCTGCATTCCGCGCGAGAGCTGCTCGAGCGGCTCGTTGACGCGGTCCATAGCGACGCCAAGGCGTCGCAGGATCGTCAGCGCCTTGTCGCGCGACTCATCCGGGCCGACGCCGTAGAGACGCGCGGAGTAGACGAGGTTCTCCATCGCCGAGAGCTTCTTGAAGAACGAGGCCTCGACGGAGACGCGGTTGATGAGCCGCTTCACCGCGTCCTCTTCTTCGCGAATGTCGAGACCGAACACGCGCACCTCGCCCACGTCGGGCGTGAGGAGCGTCGAGAACATACGGATGAGCGTCGATTTCCCGGAGCCGTTGGCGCCGAGCAGGCCATAGATCTCACCGCGCACGACGCGCAGGGAGACATCGTCGACCGCGCGACGGACGCCCTCGCGGGATGACTTGAATGTTTTTGTGACCGCCCGGGCCACGAGCGCGTCGCGGCCGGGCGTTCGTATGACTTCTGGTCTTGTCGCTGTCAGCGTGGCCACTTCGTTCTCCCGTCGTTTCTTAGGAACCAAAAAGACCGTGGTTCTTGCCCACGGTCCGAAGGTCACGAAGCGGGAGTCGAGTCCCTAGACCAAACGGAGAGTGGGCAGGCTCCGGCGAGGCAGTGCCCCGACGGCGCCAGTGCGCGGATCGACGTTGGTAAGCACAGGGCCCACTTCCTTTCAGCGAGTCACGCGTTCGCGTGCGGTTGGGGACGATAGCAAGCGAGCGGTGGTCTCGTCAACGGGAAAGTGATCGCGACAAAGAAAACGGGCGAGGGTTTCCCCTCGCCCGTTTCAGTGCGTTGCTAGAGCGCCGCGCGTCGGCCGCTGAGCATTTGCAGAACGAGCACGACGAGCGCGAGCACGA
>DATEZK010000117.1:0-2042 GCA_035255665.1 Candidatus Limnocylindria bacterium | reverse complement strand
CACGATCCGCGACATGGAGATCCTCTTCGACCAGATCCCCGTCGACCAGGTCACGACGTCGATGACGATCAACGGTCCCGCGTCGATCGTCTGGGCGATGTATCTCGCCGCCGCGGAGAAGCGCGGCTACCCGCTCACGTCGCTCGGAGGCACGATCCAGAACGACTGCCTCAAGGAGTACATCGCGCAGCGCGAGTGGATCGTGCCCGAGCGGCCGGCGATGGACCTGGTCATCGACACGTTCCGCTTCGGCTCACGCGAGGTGCCGAAGTGGAACACGATCTCGGTGTCGGGCTACCACATCCGCGAGGCTGGCTCGACGGCGATACAGGAGCTCGCGTTCACGCTCATCGACGGCCTCGAGTATGTGAAGTGGGGCGTCGCCGCCGGTCTCGATCCCAACGACTTCGTGCCGCGGATGTCCTTCTTCTTCGACGTGCACAACGACTTCTTCGAGGAGATCGCGAAGTTCCGCGCAGCGCGCCGGATCTGGGCGCGCGAGATCGAGCGCCGCTATCACCCAACGAACGCGCGCGCACTCCAGCTGCGCACGCACGCGCAGACTGCCGGCGTCTCGCTCACGGCGCAGCAGCCGTACAACAACGTCGTGCGCGTCGCGCTACAGGCGCTCGCGGCGGTGCTCGGCGGAACGCAGTCGCTCCACACCAACTCGCTCGACGAGACGTACGCGCTTCCGACGAAGGAAGCGGTGACGCTCGCGCTGCGGACGCAGCAGGTTATCGCCCACGAGTCGGGTGTCGCGGACACCGCGGACCCGCTTGCCGGCTCGTATTACCTCGAGCACCTCACCAACGTGATGGAGGAGGGGTTCGACAAGTACCTGGCGGAGATCGAGAAGATGGGCGGCATGGTCGAGGCGGTCGAGCGCGGCTACCCGCAGCGCGAGATCACCGAGGCGTCCTTCCGCTTCCAGGAAGAGGTCGAGAAGGGCGAGCGCACCATCGTCGGCATCAACAAGTACGCGACCGAGGCCGAACCTGCGATCCCGCTGCTCGAGCTCGATCCGGAGGTGGAGCGCAAGCAGGTCGAGCGTCTCGCTGACGTGCGCGCGAAGCGCGACGCCGGTCGGTGGCGCGAGGCGATGGACCGCTTGCGCGCCGCGGCAAAGGCGCGCGGCGAGCTCATGCCGGAGTTCATGGAGTGCGCCCGCGCGAACGCGAGCGTGGGGGAGCAGGTACAGGTGCTCAAGGAGGTCTTCGGTGTCTACCACGACCCCGGTTACTTCTAAGAGCGACCTTCTCGCGAACGTCGAGCACGTCTACGTCGCGTCGCGTGCGGTGCTCGATGCGATCCCCGCCGACCGATACGACGAGAAGCTCCCGTCCGGCATGACCCTGCGTGAGGTGCTCGCGCACCTCGCGGCCTGGGAGGAGACTGTTCCCCCGCGAGTCGCGAGCGCGCTCGCCGGCAGCGGCGACCTCGGCGACTACAACGACATCGATGGCTTTAACGCGAGGATCAGCGCCGAGACGCGCGACACGAGCATCGACGACCTGAAGGCGCGTCTCGCGCGGTCGCACGCCGCGGTGGTCGACGTTGTGCGGTCGTTCGAAGGTCGCGAGGTGCCCGACCTCGCGTTCCAGATCGTCGAGTGGAACACCACGCAGCACTACCCCGATCACTTCGGCGACCTGGGCGCGGCCACCAAGACCGGCCTTGAGCTGGCGCAGGCAGCCGAAAAAGCATGGGTGCCCTTCCGCCTGGCGATCATGTCGCTCGGCCTGGCGGGTCTCGAGGCAACGACACCATCTGGGTGGACGTACAAGGACCTCGTCGCGCACGTGACCGCCTGGTCCGACCTCACGATCAAGCGCCTCGGCCAGTACCGCGCGACGGGCGAGATGCTCGGATCCGGCGCGGATGCCGACGAGATCAACGCCGATGTCGTCGCGCGTACCAAGGGTCGGGACGCGCGCGAGGTCCTGGACGAGATGGACACTTCCATCGGGAAGCTCTTCGAGGACATCACGAAGCTGGACGACAAGCAGCTGCACGAGAACGACGACTGGGCGATCGCGATC
>DATEZK010000116.1:0-2462 GCA_035255665.1 Candidatus Limnocylindria bacterium | reverse complement strand
ACGATGTTGCGTTTGGCCGCGATGTAGTTCTCGCGCGTGCCGTGGTGGTCCAGGTGATCCTCGCCGATGTTCGTGACGACGGCGACATGCGGGCTGTGCGCGAGCGTCTCGAGCTGGAACGAGGAGAGTTCGAGCACCACGATGTCGTCCTTCGTGAGCGTGTCGAGCTCCTGGATGATCGCGCGGCCGATATTGCCCCCGACGACCACCCGTCGGTTCCCACGTGTCAGGATGCGCCCGATCATCGTGGTCGTCGTGGTCTTTCCCTTCGTGCCCGTGACGCCGACGATCGTGGCCGGGCACAGTCGGAAGAACAGCCCGATCTCGGTGAGAACGGGAATGTGCCGCTGGAGCGCGCGCAGGATCGTCGCCGAGCGCGGTCGCACGCCGTTGATGACGAAGACGTAATTAGGGTCGGCGAGGGCTGCGTCGTCGCTCGAGGGTCCGAGCACGAGCTGCACCGGCGTGTCGCCCAGGCGCGCGATCCCCTCCGCGAGCCGTTCGCGTGGCAGCGCGTCCGTGATGGTGACGCTCGCGCCGGACGAGACGAGGAAGCGCGCGAGGCCCGAGGCCGTGCGTCCCTTCCCCAGCCCGACGATCGTCACGCGCTGACCGCGGAAGTCCTCGCGGCTCACCTCGGGGTTGAAGAGGAGGCTCACGCGGGCCTCCCGATGAAACCGAGCTGCGTCCCGTACATCCCGTCCGGATCGCGACCGCGATATGACCAGAGATCGGCGCCGCCGGAGAGCGTGCACACGGCGGACATCTCGATCCGCGTCACACCGACCGATCGAAGCTGCGCGGTGTTCGCCGCCCAGAGATCCATCACGATCTGATCGTTCATCTTGCGCAGACAGCTTTCGCCGATCCGCTCGTTCACGATCGTCGCACGCTCCATGTCGATGACATAGCAGCAAGGTCCGATCGCCGGTCCGAGCGAAGCCACGAGACGCTCGCGTACGGCGCCGCCGGCGACCATCGCTTCGACGAGCTGCTCGGCAACACGGAGTGTCGCTCCCTGCCAGCCCGCATGCGCGGCCCCGATCGGTCCTTCCGGGTCAGCGACGAGCACAGGCACGCAGTCGGCGGCCGCGACGCCCAGCAGGACGCCGCTCGCTCCGGTCCAGAGCGCATCTGCCGAGGGCCATGGGTCGACGGGTCCATCGAGTTGAACGACCTCTTTCCCGTGCACCTGTTTCACCCGCGCGACGCCGGGAAAGCCAAGCGCTTGCGCGAGTGCCGCGCGGTTCCGCGCCTGCTCCTCGAGCGGATGCCGCGAGCCGGCCATGCTGCCCTGCGCCTTCGTGGTGAAGCCCGCGACGAGGCCCATCGATCCGAGCAGCGGTGACCAGAGCATGCCGTCGCGCTCGAGCCAGGTCCCGCGCCAGACCTTCTTCGCGCGCGCCGGCTTGCGAGCCACGGGCGTCACCTGGGCGTCGCGTACGCGAGGACCGCCGCCGCGATCCCCGCCACGGCACCGATGAGCCAGAAGCGGATCGTGACCTTCTCCTCCGCCCAGCCGATGAGCTCGAAATGGTTGTGCAGCGGCGACATGCGGAAGATGCGTTTCCCGCGCAGCTTGAAGCTGCCGACCTGGATCATGACCGACAGGGTCTCGGCGACGAAGATCACGCCCAGCACCGGCAGGAGCAGCGCGAAGCCGGTCGTGAGGCCGATCGTGGCGAGCATCGCGCCCAGCGCGAGCGCGCCGGTGTCGCCCATGATCACCTCCGCCGGGTGCACGTTGAACCACAGGAACGCGAGCAGCACACCGACCATCGCGGCGCAGAGAACCATGAGCCATTCGAACTCGCGCGCATTGGCGATGAACGCGATGGAGAGGAACGCGAACACGGCGGTGCCGCCGGCCAATCCGTCCATCCCGTCGGTGAGGTTCACGCCGTTCGACATCGCGACGATCGCGAAGAGCGCGAGGGCCACGAACAGGGCCCCGCCGATCTCGAGCTCGCCGACGAGCGGGATGTAGATACCGGTGACGCCGAAGTGACGCTGGATGTAGATCGCGGCGACGAGACCGACGATCACCTGCCACACCAGCTTGTGACGTCCGCGGATCCCGAAGCCATACCGGACGTTCACGAGGTCGTCGATCGCGCCGAGTATTCCGACGAAGATGAGCGTTCCGATGGGCACGATCGTCTGCGGGATGAATTGGTCGCGCTGCTCGGGCGAGATCAGGAGGAGCACGAAGAGCCAGAGCGCGAACGTGACGCCGATGAACATCCCACCGCCCATCGTCGGGATGCCCTGCTTGACGTAGTGCGTCTGCGGGCCCTCCGGGCGGATGTTCTGACCGATCCGGAAGCGCCGTAGCAGGCGGATGTACGGAGCGCCGAGGACGAGACCGAGAAGGAACCCCGAGAGCAGCACGCCGAGGGCGAGGATCTCCACTAGCGACGGGTCACGAGACCGCGACCGGACGCACGAGCGTGTCCGCGAGC
>DATEZK010000115.1:0-3815 GCA_035255665.1 Candidatus Limnocylindria bacterium | reverse complement strand
GATCACGACCCTGGTTGAGTGGCACCGCGCGTACGCCGAGATCGGCCCCGCCCTGTATGCGGTCTCCGCTGAGACCGTTCGCGCCATCGAAGCTCGCATCGGCAAGGACGCGATGTTCTCGCTCCTCGCCGAGGTCGGACGCGGCGCGCGCTTCGAGGACGTCTATCAGGCGCGCGCCGGTGAAAGCCTCGCCCAGCTAGTCACCCGATTCACCACGGGCCTGGCGCTGAATCCGACGGTCTCGGTCGCCACCATGGCCGACGCCAGCGGGAACCGCGCCTGGACGCTCTCCGCATTCGCGCCAGACAGCGTCGTGCAGGTGCGGATCAGCGGCAAGGGTTACGACCTGACGTATGCGGTCCGTACGGATGCGATCGGGTTGTATCGCGGTACCTTCGGAGCGACCGCCCCGCTTGGTGCATACACGGTCTCTGCGCTCACGACGAACTCGCGCGCGAGCGCGACGTTCGACACGACTCGGGCGACCGAGCAAGCTCCGGCGGGGATCGAGCGCTAAGTCGCATGCTCGGCTGCGAATCGTTAACGAAATTCCCCCGATCTGACCACCACCTGCCTACCTACATTGGACGCGGCCCAGAGCGCACGGTGCAGGCCGACCCGAACGAAAGAGCAAACCCGCCGCGAGGCGGTGACGCAAAGCCTCCGGACTCGACGAGTTAGCGGGGCTTCCGAAACGAGGTGAAGTAATGAGATCTGTTCTCAAGGTCGCAGGCGCCGGAGTCATGATGCTGTTCAGCCTCTGTTTCGTCCTGGCCGATCAGGCCAGCGCGAACGACGGTCCGTTCTGCGGACCGGCCGGCTTCATCCCGAAGCTCTGCATCGATCTCCCGCTCGCTACGAGCCGGCGCGAGGACCCCACTCCTCGGCCGACGCTCGCGACCACGGCAGCGGGCACTGCGTGGCAGCCTGACATCACGCCTCGCAACGACGTCGTCATCGAACCAGGTCCGTTCGACGCAGACGTTCGTTCGCACGCTTCGAGCTTCAACACCGGGATCGATATCCCGAGCCCCGAACAGGCGATGCCGCCGGCCCAAGCGCTCGAGCGCGTCTTCGATATCGCCGACCTGCGGGGCTACGCGTGGGCCGCAGCGGTCCGGCAGGGCATCGATCCCGTTCTCTTCGTGCGCCAGATCACGGCCGAGTCGGACTTCAATCCGCACGCAGTATCCAAAGCCGGCGCTGTGGGCATCGCGCAGATCATGCCGGCGCTGCATCCCGCGGTCGACCCGACCGACCCGTACGCATCGCTCGATTACGCCGCGCGCCTGATGCGCGGGTACATCATTCACTTCGGCGACTGGCGGCGCGCGCTCATCGCGTACAACGCCGGGCCGGGTCGCCTCATGCCGGGCAACCCGTACTACCTTCCGCAGTCGACGATCCTGTCGAACTCCTTCGCCGGCGGCGAGACGATGCGCTACGTCGCGAGGATCCTCGGCCGCTAGGGCTAGCGGGCGGAGTCCTTCTCGAGCATCCCGCGGTTGTGCACGAACAGGGCGGCCTGCGTGCGGTCCGTGAGCTCCAGCTTGCTGAAGATGTTGGAGATGTGCGTCTTGACGGTGCGCTCGCTGATCCCGAGCTGCGCAGCGATCTCCTTGTTCGCGCGACCGCTCGCGATGAGGCGCAGCACCTCGCGCTCCCGCGGCGTGAGGTCGGAGTACACATCCGTGTCCGACGGCGCCGTTGTGCGCGGCTGTCCGAACTCGTCGAGCACGCGCCGCGCGACCGAGGGGTAGATGAGCGAAAAGCCGTCCGCGACCGTTCGGATCGAGTTCGTGAGCTGCGTCGCGGTCACCTCCTTCAGGAGGTAGCCGGACGCGCCGGCGCGGATGGACGAGAAGACGAGGTCATCCTCGTCGTAGTTCGTGAGCACGATCACGCGGGCCGACGGGACGTAGTTGCGCACGCGACGCGTCGCCGTGACGCCGTCCCAGTCACCCATGTTGATGTCCATCAGCACGACATCGGGCAGGAGCTCCTGCGCGAGCTCGAGCGCGGCGTGGCCATCGCCCGCCTCGCCGACCACTTCGAATTCCGGTTCGGTCTCGAGGATCGTGCGCAGACCGCTCCGAACGACGGCGTGATCGTCGACGATGAGGACCTTGATCCGGCGCTTCTCGTTCATCGCCCGAACAGCCTCGCGAAGAAGCCGACGCGCTCCGCACCGCCGTCCGCGGGCTCGTCCTCCGCCGGAGCGTCGGTCGACCGACGTCCGTAATTCACCTCAACCGTCGACTCCGTGGCGTAGGGAATGCTGGCGCGCACGATGCTGCCCTTGCCGGGCTCGCTGCGAACGACGAGATGTCCGCTCGCCGCCTCGGCACGCTCGCGCATTCCGACGACGCCGAAGTGCCCACGATCCTCCGCGCCGCGGAAGGTCTCGTCGACGTCAAAGCCCTTTCCATCGTCCTCGACGGTGACGACGACGCCGTCCTGGTCGTAGAGAAGGGCGACCTTCGCGGTGCTCGCACCCGCGTGCTGCGCGACGTTCCGGAGTGCCTCGCCCACGATGCGGATGACGGCGCGCTCGACCACCGCGTCGAGCTCGCGTGGCTCGCCACTCTCCTCCATCTGCACGTGCAGGCCGGTCTGCCGGCGCAGGTCGTCGACGAGACGGCCGAGCGTGACGGGCAGGTTGAGCCCGCCGGTCTCGCTCTGCCGCAGCGCCGTCATGTATTGGCGCACGTCCATGAGCGTCGCGCGCGCGTCGCGCGATGCTTTCGCGAGCTGCGGACCGAGGAGCGCCGGATCCTTGTCGAGCGCGCGCTGGCAGCCCTCGAGCGCGAGCACGACGCCGGTGAGCTCCTGCGCAAGGCCGTCGTGCAATTCCTGCGCGATCTTGCGCCGCTCGGCGGAGACGCCCTGATCGACGACGTCGGTCGAGGTCGAACGCTGCAGCAGTCCGACGAGATACTCGCCGACATTGATGCTGAAGTCGGCGTCGTCCTCCGTGTACGGCGCGGTCTCTCGCGCCGCCACGAGGACGCCGAGCGCACCGATCGGTGTCACGAGGTAGCTCGCGGACCTCGGTGGCACCCATGACGGCGTCGTCTTCAGCTCGGCGACCGCCCCGCGTGCCGCGCGTTTCTCGCGCAGGACCGTCGCGAGCACCGTGTCCGATTCATCCACAGGCACCTCCACGGTGCCCTTGTCGTAGCCGGTGCCCGCGCGGAGGCGCAACCTGTGCTCGGCGAGCGCCCAGATCCCGACGGCGTCGTTCTCGAGCGCTCCCGCAAGCATCATCGCCGCGGCGTCGAGATCGCTCTGCACTTCGGTGCCGAGCGTGGCGAGCCGCGAGAGCTCGAAGAGCACCATCGCCTGCTTGCGGTCGTCCTCGGCCTGACGAAGGCGCGCTTCGATCTCCTGCGTCTGCTTGTTCGTGCGCCACGCGGCGTTCGCCGCCGCGAGCTCGATGCCGGCGAGCTCCGCGAGCCGCACGAGAGTCGGAAGGTCGTCGTCGCCGATCTCGCGCCCGGCGACGAACGCCGCGAGCGCGCCTGCGATCTGATCGCGCCAGATGATCGGCGCCGCGAGCAGCGTCTGCGCGTCGCGCCCGTCGCCGAGGCGCAGCGCGCCGTTCTGGACCTGTTCGGTCGCTCCGGTCTGCACGACGCGAAGCAGCGCCTCTCCGGCGGCGCCTTCCCAGCCTGTCTGCGGGATGTTGTGCGCCACGAAGGTCGATAGCCCGGATTGCCCGGGAAGGACGATCGCGATGCCGTCAAGACGGCCGAGCGCGGCGAGGTGGGCGAGGCGCGCCGACCAGAAGTCAGCGCTGGCCCTGCTGCTCAAAC
>DATEZK010000114.1:0-3964 GCA_035255665.1 Candidatus Limnocylindria bacterium | reverse complement strand
ACCGCGTCGGCGTCTTCCACGAATCGCAGACGCACGCTGGGCGGGATATCCGCGTCGGCGACACAGGCCTGGACGAGCGCTAGCGCGCCGGGCATGTCGAGGTCGTCGGCGAGACGCTCGCGAAGGAGATCGTTCCACCGGTCCAGCGCGACGCTGCCGAAGGCGGTCCCGACGCGCTCTGGCAGAAGCGGCCGCGTCCGCGCGGGCTCGGCGCGCTGGGCAAGCGCGCGTACGCGCTGGCGCAGGTGGTCGAGGCCCTCGGCCGCCTGGCGGAGCGCCGCCGTGCTGAAGTGCATACGCGCGCGGTAGTGCGTGAGGAGGCACTGGTAGCGGAACGCGAGCGGGTCGATACCGAGCTCCTCGATCTCGCGGACCTCGAGCGTGTTCCGCGCCGACTTCGCCATCTTCACGCCGTCGGCGAGAAGGTGCTGGCCATGCACCCACGTGCTGACGACCGGATGTCCGAGCGCCCCTTCGGACTGCGCGATCTCGTCCTCGTGGTGCGGGAAGATGTTGTCCACACCGCCGGTATGCACATCGAAGCGCTCTCCGAGGTACTTCGTGCTCATCGCCGAACACTCGATGTGCCAACCGGGAAAGCCCGGCCCCCACGGCGAGATCCACACGAGCGCGGTCCGCTCGGGCTCAGCTCGCTTCCAGAGCGCGAAGTCCGCCGCGCTGCGCTTGTTCGGATCGACCTCGGACCGGACGCCCTGCCGCAGCGCTTCGCCGACGTTGCCGGACAGACGGCCGTACTCGGAAAAGCGCTTCACCGCGTAGTAGACGGTCCCCTCCACGACGTAGGCGAGACCCTTCGCGATCAGCTGTTCGATGAGAGCGATCATCTCGTTCACGTGCGCCGTGGCCCGCGGGTACACCGTCGCGGGCAGGATGCCGAGCCTGCGTTCGTCCTCGCGGAAGGCCGCCTCGTAGAACTGCGCGATCTCGCTCGGCGTCTTGCCCGCGGCCAGCGCCGCCGCGATGACCTTGTCCTCGCCGCGGTCGAGCGCGTCCTGCCGCATGTGCCCGACGTCGGTGATGTTCTTCACGGAAACGACACGGTGCCCGAACAGCTCGAAAGTGCGGCGCAGCCAGTCGGCGAGCAGGTACGAGCGGAGGTTTCCGACGTGGACCGGCCGGTACACCGTCGGACCGCAGGTGTACATCCGGATCTCGCCCGCATTCACGGGTACGAGTGGCTCCACGCGGCGCGTCAGCGTGTTGTGAAGACGTATCTCCACGCGGCCTCCCCTGTCAGGTAACAGGCTAACGCCGCTCAGTCGCGGAGCATTCCCTCGATGACCTTCACCGCCTTCTCGAGCGTGTCGATGTCCGAAGGGTCGAGTCGCCGCACGCGCGCCTCGATATCTGCGATGCGCAGCTCGCGACCTTTTCCCAGCACGCGCCGGCCCTTGGCGCTCATCTCGACGCGCGCCACGCGGGCGTCATCGGGATCAGTGCGCCTGCGGATGAGGCCGATCCGCTCCATGTCCGCGGCAAGCCGGCTGATCGTGGGAGCGCGCACCTGCTCGGCGGCGGCGAGATCGCCGAGCGTCTTCGGTCCGCTCATCAGCACCGAGAGCGCGGAGAGCTGCGCGGGCGTGGCTCCCGTCAACGGGTCGCCACGTCGCGCACGCCGAAGCAGATGGATGGCAGCCGAATGGAGACGGTCCGCGAGCTCGCGCTCGCGCGGGACCGTCGCCGGGCCTCTTGCGCTCCTGGGCATGCCGTGATATTAGTTAGCAAGGCTAAGTAATGCAATCGGGGAGGCGACGAGATGGCAGCGCAGTTCCTGGAGGCCGTCAAGAAGGGCGACCGGGCGACGGTCGATCGGATGCTCGACGCGGACCCCTCACTCGTGTCCGCAAAGGACGAGAGCGGGACGTCGGCCGTTCTGCTCGCCCACTACTACGGAAAAGCGGATGTGGCCGCGGCCCTACTGGATCGAAAGCCCGCGCTCGACGTGTTCGAGGCCGCGACGGCCGGCGACGCGAAGCGTGTCGCCGCGCTTGTCGACGCGGACCGCACGCTGACCGACGCGGTCGCGCGTGACGGCTACTCGCCTCTCGGGCTCGCATCGTTCTTCAAGCGCCGCGATGTGGTGAAAGCGCTGCTCGAGAGAGGGGCGAAGCCGAGCGTCCCCTCACGCGATCAGGGATTCACGCCGCTGCACTCCGCGGTCGCGACCGACGCCGGCGACGCGATACACGAGATCGTCCGCCTGCTGCTCGATGCCGGTGCGGACCCGAACGCGAAGAGCCACGAGGGCGGTACGCCGCTGCATAGCGCGGCGTACACCGGTGACCTCGAGATCGCTGAGCTGCTGTTGGCCTACGGGGCGGATCCGAGCGCGACGGACCCGAAGGGCCACACACCTCTCGACGTCGCGCGAGATCGTCGTAAGGTCGAAGTCGCGGCACTGCTGCACCACGCGGTTACGAACCGCCGAGGTTCAGCCGGCTAGATCACATCGCGGGATCGTCAGTCAGCGAGGCCGCGGCGGGAAGGAATCCGTCGGGCCGTACCAGTCGCTCACCTCGATGTCCCGCACGGTCTCGCCGGCACGAACGACCACACCGACCAGGGTGTGGTCGCCGCATGTCGCCCTCAATCCGCACCGGACGTACTCGGTGTACGCGCCGCCGGCTCGGTCATTCCCCGCGGCGTAGGCGAACAAGTGGTACGTGCCGGGCCGCACGCCACTGATCGTGTAGGGCGACTTCGGTGGTGTGGTCGCCTGCGGGACGTCGACGCAGTGGTGAACGCTGCGGTCGGTGGCGCCGAAGGCACAGATGGTCATTGAGGGGTGGCCCTCGGCCGGATACGCGACGAGGCCGGTGATCGCGCCCGCGGCCACGGCTCCGGTCGTCGACGGTGCGCCCGTCGTGGCTGGCGTCGTCGTCGCGGCTGCGACCGTTGGGGCGGCTGACGTGGCTGCGGGGCTGGGACTCGCCTCACGTGGCGCACACGCGACGGCAACGGCCGCGATCAAAAGCGTGCTAACGATGATTCTCACTGACATCCTCATGCCGCCGGTCCTGCAGAAGAGAAGCCGTCAGTCCGTTACAGGATCGTTTCTCCGAGCGCGCTTGCGACGAGCTCGACGGCGAGGGCAGCGGTGCGGTTGCTCTCATCGAGGATGGGATTGACCTCTGCGATCTCGACCGATCGCAGCTTCCCGGATGCGGCGAGCATCTCCATGGCCAGCTGCGCCTCGCGGTAGGTGAGACCGCCGCGCACCGGCGTCCCGACACCCGGCGCCTCGTCAGGGTCGAGCGCGTCCATATCCAGCGAGAGATGGATGCCATCGCCTTTTCCCGCAACTGCGATGGCCTTCTCCATCGCCGGACCCATGCCGAGACGATCGATGTCCGCCATCGTGAGCGCCGTCACGCCCGCCTTCTTGATGTTGTCGCGCTCGCCGGGATCCACGTCGCGCAGGCCGAGCAGCACGCCGCGGTCTCCGCTGGTCGTCCCGCGGAGATCGGCGGGGAACGGGTCGCCCGCGAGGCCGAGTGCGACAGCGAAGGGCATCCCGTGCACGTTTCCCGACGGCGACGTCTGCGGCGTGTTGATGTCGCCGTGCGCGTCGATCCAGATCACACCCGGCGTCTTCCCCGCCCGAGCGAGGCCGGCCAGCGTGCCCATCGCCATCGAGTGATCCCCACCGAGAACGAGCGGGATGTTGCCGGCGCGTGCGATGTCCGCGACCACGGTCGCGAGCTCCTGGCACGCGCGGACGATCTCCACCACGTTGTGCGCGCGCGGACCGCGCGCCGAGTGCTCCGCGTCGTGCTTCTTGTACGCGTGGGTCGCGAGACCTTCGTCCGGATCGGCGACACGGATGTTCCCGCGGTCGCGCACGCGGAAGCCGATGTCGGAGAGCTTCGCGACCAATCCGCCGTAGCGGATGCCGGACGGGCCCATGTCCACCCCGCGCCGGTTGCCACCGAGATCCATCGGC
>DATEZK010000113.1:0-4363 GCA_035255665.1 Candidatus Limnocylindria bacterium | reverse complement strand
AGCGAGCGGATCGTGACGTCGCGCAGATCGTGTCCGTCGACGACGATCCGGCCGCTGACCGGGTCGTAGAAGCGGCCGACGAGGTTCACGAGCGTCGTCTTCCCCGCACCGGATGGCCCGACGAGCGCGGTCGTCTCACCGGGCTGGAACGTGGTCGTGACACCGTCGAGGACCATCGGCTCGGGGCCGGCGGGTCCATAGCGGAACCCAACCTCGTCGAAGCGGATCTCGCCGCGGACCGGCGGCAAGGCCGCCGCCCCCGGCGCATCCTGGATCTCGGGCACCGTGTCGAGCAGCGCGAAGATCCGGTCGGCCGCGCCGAAGGCCTGCTGCACCTGCGTCCATTGGCTCGCGAGCATGCCGACCGGGCCCGCGACCATGTTCATGTACAGCAGGAACGCGACGAGCATCCCCGCGGTCATCTCGCCCCGCGCGACCTCGTGGCCGCCGTACCAGAGCACGACGATCGACGAGAAGAATCCGAGGAAGCCGATGATTGGGAACATCGTGGCGCCGATGCGCGCGCGCTCGATCGTCTTCTTGAACGTGAAGAGCAACTTGTCCTTGAAGCGCGCGGCCTCGTACTCCTCGCGCGTGAACGCCTGGACGACCCGAACTTCGGCGATGGCCTCCTGCAGCACACCGACCGCCTCGCCCTGCGCGTCCTGCGCCTCGCGCGAGATGTCGCGGATCCGCCGCCCCATGCGCTGCCCGAGCAGGGCGATCGGCGGCGCCACGACGAGCGTGAGGAGTGCCAGTCGCCAGTTCATCAGGAAGATGACGATCACCCCGCCGGCGAGAGTGAGGACCTGCCCCAGGACCTGGATGACCGTCTGCGTGATGACGCCGTGCACGAGCGTCGCGTCGCTGGTCACGTGCGACATCAGCTCCCCTGTCTTGCGGCGATTGAAGAACGACAGCGACAGGGACTGCATGTGGCGCACGATCGCCATGCGCAGGTCGAAGATCACCTTCTCGCCGGTGTAGGCCATCACGAATTGGCGCAGGCCATCGATCAGCGCGCGCACGAGGATCACGACGATGAGACCGATGACCAGAAGGTCGAGGAAGCTCTCATCGCGTAGGCCGATGTCGATGACGCGCTGCACGACCTGTGGCCAGATCAGACCGAGTGCGGTCGAGACGAGGAGCAGCACCGCCGCGAAGACCAGGTTCCACTTGTACGGCCCGACGTACTTGAGCAGCCGCCGGTACATCGAGAGCGAGGGCCGCTTGCCCTCACCACGCCCGCTGGAGCCCCACATGAAGACGTGCATCCCGCCGCCTCCGGGGCCCATACCCATCATCCGATTCAGCGTACCCCGGCGCCGGGCGTGCGAAGTGTCGCGCTCGTCACTTCCCGAGCCAGATCTGCGCGAACGACTCGACGCCGATCGCATGCGGCGCAAGGCCCCGGACCTTCTTCGTCGTGGCGCTGAATACGTCGGCATGCATCAGCGGGATCCGCGCGGCATCCTGCTGGATGAGCTTCGACGCCTGCTTGTACAGCTCCGTTCGCTTGCTCGCGTCGGCCTCGTAACGCGCGCGGCGAAGAAGCTCGCGCACGACGTCGCCCGCCCACACGCCGCCGTCGGCAAAGAACGAATCCGGGTCCGCGCTCTCCCCCATCGCGTCACCGATCCACAGCGGCAGCCTGCCCGCGCGGCTGTCGGCGCGGTACGCGGCCGGTTCCGCCGCGCGCACCACCACCGTGATGCCGATGCGCGCCAGATCCGCCGCGACGCTCTCCGCGACCCGCCGCGGATCCGGATACGGCGCCCGCCACACCGACGGATAGTGGAGCTCTGTCGCAAAGCCGCTCGGGAGACCCGCATCCGCGAGCAGGCGCTTCGCGGCCGCGACGTCATACCGGTAGAACTCCACGACGCTGTCGTCGTAGCCGAGCATTCCGGGGGCGAGCAGCTGCGAGGCCGGCAGCCCCGCACCGCTGTAGAGCACGGCCGCCAGCAGCGGCTTGTCGATCGCCATCGCGATCGCGCGGCGCACCTCGACCTTGTCGAGCGGTGGAGCGCTGGCCGCGATGCCGAGGTTGGTGGCGTTGAACGCCGGCCTCGCGACGAGCTGCAGATTCGGGTCTGCCTTCACTGTCGGAATCGCCGCGGGGGTCAGGTCGCGGACGGTGTCGACACCGCCCGAGCGAAGCTCGGCGATCCGTGCCGCCTCTTCCCTGACCACGCGGAAGATGACGCGGTCGACATAGGGCAGCGTCGTGCCCGACGGGTCCTTGATCCGGTACGAGGCGTTGCGCTCGAGCGCGATCTGCTGACCGGTCTGCCACGAACCCGGCCGGAACACGAATGGTCCGGTGCCCGATGCGCCGGACGACGCCGGCGTCGACCAGCCCGACGGATCGTCGCGGATCGACTTCGGGCTCACGATCGCGAAGCTCGGCATCGCGAGGTCGGCGAGAAGCGGCCCGAACGGCACTCTGGTCGTGATGACCACGGTCCCGCCGTCCTTCGCCTCGACCCGCGCGATCACCGACGCGTCGTCGAAGCCCTCGAGCAGAGTCGCGTAGGCCCGGAACCGTTCGACGCCGGACGGGCCGCGCAGTGGATGCGCGGACTGGCGGGCTCGGTCGAAGTTGAGCACGACCGCCGCGGCGTCCAGGTCGGTGCCGTCGTGGAACTTGACGCCGCGCCGCAGCGCGAAGGTCCAGGCCAGTCCGTCGGAGGACACCGACCAGCTCTCCGCGAGCTTGGGCACGATCTTCAGGCTGCCCGGCTCGTATTCCACGAGCGTCTCGAAGATCTGGCGCGTCACGACGAGCGCGTTCGCATCGCCCGCGTTCCACGGGTCAAGCGTCGCGCTGTCGGCGGCGATCGCGACGCGGAGGCTTCCGCCGATGTCCACGCCTCCCGCCGGCGTCGGAAGCGGCGTCGCGGCGCCCGGTCCTGGGACAGCTTGACACCCGGACAGGGCGAGGATGACGGCCGCGACGGCGAGGCGCACCAGCATGGCGCCTCCTAGTTGATCACTTCTCCGCCTTGAGGCGCGGGTCGAGCGCGTCGCGCAGCCCGTCGCCGATGGGGTAGAGACAGAGGACGGTCACGAAGATCATGACGCCCGGAGACACGACCAGCCACCACGCGCGCACGAAGTAGGTCGTCGCGTTGGTCAGCAGATTGCCCCAGGACGGGGTCGGCGGAAGGATGCCGAGGCCCAGATACGACAGCGCCGACTCCGCGAGGATGATCGCGCCGACGTCGATCGCGGCCAGAATGATGATGAGCGGCAGGATGTTCGGGAGCACGTGCTTGAACATGATCCGCGCGTCCCTCGCTCCGATGGTCTTCGCGGCGACCACGAACTCGCGCTCGCGGAGCGCGAAGGTCTGACCGCGCACGAACAGCGAGATCCCGGTCCAGAACAGCAGGCCGATGACGATCGTGAGCGTCGTCGGGCTCGGCTCCCAGAGCGCGGCGACGATCAGCAACAGGAAGATCGTCGGGATCGAATTGAGCGTGGTCACGAACCAGGTGAAGAGATCGTCGACACGACCACGCATGTAGCCGGCGGTGAGACCGATCGCGACCCCAACGGTGAGACTCATAAGCGCGGCGACGAAACCGACGGTGAGCGACACGCGCCCGCCGTACAGAAGGCGTACGACTTGACTCCGGCCGATCTCATCCGACCCGAGCAGATAGGCGGGCGGATCGAACGTTGGCCTCCGGTACGTGTTGAGCAGGTCCTGCTTCTCGAAGGTGTAGTTGAAGACATGCTGCGCGAGCAGATCCGCCGCGAGCGACAGGAGGGCGAGGACGACGAGCACGCCGAACGAGATCATCGTCAGGCGGTCGTGACGCAGCTTGTACCAGGCGTTGGACCAGAGGCTCCGGGGCGGCCGCAGCAATAGGCTCTCGGCTGCGGAGGGCGCGCGGATGGCAGCGGTCGTTGAGGCCACGCTAACTCGCCTTGATCCGTGGATCGACGACCGCGTACGCGATGTCGCGTAACAAGTAGCTGATCACCAGCATCACGCTTACGAACATCGTCGCCGCCTGCACGACGGGGTAGTCCTTCGCGATCGCCGCCTGGAAGGTGAACTGGCCGACGCCGGGCCATGAGAAAACTTGCTCGACGACCAGCGCGCCCCCCACGAGACCCGCGAGGATGCCGCCGAGAGCGGTCACCACTGGGATGAGCGCGTTGCGCAGCGCGTGCACAAAGACGACGGTGCGCTCGTGCAGGCCCTTCGCGTGCGCAGTGCGAACGAAATCCTGGCCCAGCACGTCGAGCGTCTCCGTGCGCAGGATCCGGGAATAGTTGGCGATACCGGTGAGCGACAGCACGAACGCGGGCAGGATTATGTGCTGGATCCGGTCGGCAATGTCCCAGA
>DATEZK010000112.1:0-3622 GCA_035255665.1 Candidatus Limnocylindria bacterium | reverse complement strand
GTCAAGGGTCTTGTCGAGTTGGATCGTGTGCTGCCTCAGATGCTCCTCGAAGCGGTGCAGGCGGAAGCGGATCGGCATCGCGCCGTCCCAGAACCAGGCATCCTGCTCGAGCTCCGCGTCAGTGACGTCGTCGAGCTCCGTCAGGACGCGGCGATGGATCGCGAAGAATGCGTTGCGTACGTTCTCGATCGAACCGTCCACAGCATCCTTCGGCGCCGCGTAGTCCTTGCGGAATACGGGCCACTCCTCCTCGGGTGGCTCCTCGTGCTTGCCGGCACGGTGATGCACGAGCGCGAACCGATTCACCGCGAGGAAACCGTGCTCCGCGCCGATCATGTGCCTCAGCGCCTCCCGGAGCGGCCACTCCCCCTCCGCAGGCGCGCGGTCCAGATCCTCGGTGCGCACACCCGCCAGCACGCCGGTGAGATCGCGGTACGTCTGGTGGTACTGCGCGAGGATCCGCTGCGCCTGCGACGGCTGAGTTCGCGCGCGCGACGCGAGCTGCACCGCGAGGTCGCGCAGCTCGTGATGCGTCATGAGCAGCGCGAAGCGAAGCCCCTCCTCGTCGTACGCACCCCACTTCCACTCGCGGCCCATGTCCTCGTCGGAAAGAGCGACAGTCGCGCGGACCAGCTCCTCGACGGCCTGTGTGACCGACTTGGTCACAGCGCCAGGACGGGTACGCCCGCGATCGTCTCCTCCGCGATGTGATCGACGACCTCGTGCAGGTGGCCGGTGCTCGCGAAGGCCCGCAGCTGCCGATCGGCACTGGTCCCTTCACTGATGATCGTCTGCAGGTATTCGACCTCGCGGCGCGAGCCAAGCGCATCGACGACGTCATCGACGAACTCGAGCAGCTCCACCGCGAGATCGCGCATCGGTACCTCGGTCTGCTTGCCGAAGTCGATGAGCTTGGCGTCCATCCCGCCACGGACGGCGCGCCACTTGTTCTCCTGGATCAGGCTCGGCGCATATCGTCGGAAGCCCTGGTTGCGCGCGCGCAGCACCAAGAGCTTCGCGCAGATGGCCTGGATGAGGGCGGCGAGGCAGAGGGTCTCCTCGACCCGCGTGGCAGCGTCGCACACGCGGAACTCGATCGTCGGGAAGGTGGCGTGCGGGCGCAGGTCCCACCAGATCTTCCTGCCATCGTCGATGCATCTCGTCTTCACGAGCAGCTCGACGAAGTTCTCGTATTCGTCATAGGACGAGAACTCCGGCGGCACGCCGGTGCGCGGGAAGCGCTGCCAGATGATCTGCCGGTACGACTTGAGCCCGGTGATGCGTGTCAGCCAGAACGGGCTCGAGGTCGAGATCGCGAGCAGGTGCGGCAGGAAGTAGCGCGCCTCGTTCATCACCTCGATGCGCTGCTCGCGGTCGGGTATCCCGACATGGACATGCAGACCGAAGATGAGCAACTCGCGGATGACGTCTTGCAGCTCCTCTTCGAGGATCTTGTAGCGCTCGTGCTCGGTGACCTCCTGGTCCTGCCAATGCGAGAATGGATGCGTGCCAGCCGACGCGATGCGAAGGCCCGCGGGCTTGATGAGCGCCGCGATCGTCCCGCGCAGCGTGACGATCTCTTCGCGCGCCTCGCTGATGTCGGCACAGATCTTCGTGCCGGCCTCGACGACGGACTGCATCATCTCGCGCTTGATCTGATCGCCGTAGCGGCCCCCCGCCGCCGTGAGCAGCGTCTCGATGTGGCTCTTCAGCTGACCCTGCCCGTCGACGATCTGGAACTCTTCCTCGATGCCGATCGTGAGCCGCGGCACATCCTTGACCTTCATGCCGCGCCCTCGACGAGGTAGGTCGGCACGACGCTGCCCGCGCCCGCGGTCACGTTGAGGAGCGCGCTCGACGAGAGACGCGTGAGCACGCCGCCGACGCGTCCCCAGAAGAGATACGGGTCGCAGTCGACACTGAGATCGAGGAAATGCACTTTGTCGAGCAGCACCGGGAACGGCTCGCGCGGCACGGCCACCTTCTCCTGCACGACGGAGGACGACGTGAGCGAGCCGATCAGAGCCTGCTCCCATTCCTTCTTGTCGACGGTCCAGCCGAGGATGACGCCTTTGCCGCCGTACTCGTCATTCGGCTTCAAGACGAGCCGCTCGCGATTGCGCAACACGAACTCGGTGAGGTCGATCACCTTGTCACCATAGGTCGTGTGCCCCTCGCGGACCTTGCGCGTCCATGGCACGTGCTTCGCGATCGCGCGGCGCTGGGCGGGCGTGTACAGGCGCGCGTACCGATCGTCCGACAGGAGCGCGAGGCTCATCTTCTTGTGCAGCAGCTTCGCGCGCAGGCTGTTGACCACGGTGACATCGCCGGCGAGGTACGCCTTCAGCAGCGGACGCGCGACCTCCGGCTTCGCGAGGAGCTCCGACAGCAGCACGCGCCGGTAAACGACGTCGATCGGCGTGCCTCTCGCGCGGAGCCGCCCGGCACGGTACGTGAGGTCCTCCGGCGCGCAGATGAGCGTCTTCACGCCGCTTTCGGTGAAGGCGCGCTGGAACATCTGGAACTCGGTCAGCGTCGGCAGGCCGGTCCAGTCGACGATCGCGATCGTGCCCACCTTGCGGCCGTGCGCTCGGCTCATGGCGGTGAGCTGTTTGCTCGCCGCGCGGACCGGCCGCGCGCGGTACTTCTTGCGGAACGCGCGCATCGCCGGAAGACGATCGAAGATCTTCACCAGCACGTCGTTGTAGGCCATCCCGGCCGGAGACTCGGCGTTGTATTCGACGTAGCGGATGACACCGTCGGACACGAAGCCGTCCAGCCGCGAGGATGGCGACGCGGCCGTGAAGCCGGGGTCCGCGAGCGCGAGGCGGTCCTCCTCCGGCGATAGGTCGAGCTCGCGCCGCAGTTCCTCATCGCGCAGCAGCGAGCGCTCGAGCCGGCCGAGCGCCCCGTAGAGCGCTTCCGACGCCGCCGCGTTCGCGGCGTACTGCCGCTTCGTGACCAGGTTCGGCCGCAGCGAGACGCACAGCGGCCGGTCGCCCCACATCGCCCCGCCGTCGCGCTGACCCTGCGTCAGGGTCTCGGCGCATGCCGCGGCCGTCGCCCCGTCCGCGAGCAGAGCGTTCCACGCCACGACGTAGGCGGGCTCTTTCGTCACGTCCGAACGTGCCGCCACCAGCGGTGCTCGCCCTTCCACGGAGGCGTCGCGGCCCCGACCGCGTACGAGATCACGAGGTCGCTCATCTTCTCGAGGACCCAGTTGAAGTTCGCCTCCTTGATCGAGAACGAATCGAAGTCCGGGGCAGGGTTCAGGAAGTCGATCGCGTACAGCGTCCCGTCGCGGACCGCGAACTCGACCGTGTCCATGTCGTAGCCGAGCGCGTCGACCAGCAACCCCGCGTCGTGCACCGCGCGATCGAGCAGCTCGCCCTCCACCGGACGGCTGATCACATACCGATCGGCGAACGGCGCGGTCGGGTCGTAGCGGATCGGCAGGATGTTCTTGCGGCCGATGCAGATGCAGCGGACGTAGTCCTCCCACTTGATGAACTCCTGCAGGATCATCGTCTTCGGCCGGTGTCCGGCGCTCAGGCTGCCCGATTGGTCGTATGCCCAGAGCAGGTCCTGTTTGGAGTCGACGCGATAGACATCCTTCCACCCG
>DATEZK010000111.1:0-2402 GCA_035255665.1 Candidatus Limnocylindria bacterium | reverse complement strand
TTGTCATCGTGCTGTTCCTCGCGAGCCTGCAGCGGCCACCGCGCGCATCAGCGTGGATCGGCCTCGCGCTTACGGCTGGGATCTACATCGCGACCGCCGTCGCGCTGGCGGAGACGCTGCTCGGAATGCTCGCGTACTTCGGTGCCGCCGCGTTCGCGACCTGGCGGACCGCGCCGCATCTGCGGGCGTTCACCGTCGCGGCGTTCGCGCTCTTCACGCCGGCGCTGGGTCTCTTCGCGACGCGCGGTGAGACCGTGCTGCCTATGCCCGTGCTCGTCGCCTCGACGTTCGCCCTCGCCTACACCGTCGCCGCGCTGGTGGACCCATCCGGCGTTCATCCGTCGGACCGACTGCGACGCGCGGGCTTCGGGATCGTCGCCATCGCGGTCATGGCCGGCCTCTTCGATCGCCATCTCGCCGTCGGCTCGTTGGGCCTCGCGCCGGATGATCTCCTCGCGATCGTCGTCGCGTTCGCGCTGCCGTTGCTCGCGCATCTGCGCATGCGCCCGTCGACGCGCGATGTCATTGCGACGAGCCTCGTGCTGACGACGTTCGCTTTGATCGGACTCGCGTGCCTGATCGCCGTGCCCTATCACGCCGACGCGGTCGCCGCCGTCCACCATATGGCCGAGATCTTCCTTTCGGGTCAGAACCCGTATGCGGTCTTCGACCTGCCCGAGGCGCTCGCCCGGTTCCCCTACATGGATCCGGAGCTCGCGACGCATCTCGAGGGCCGAGCGGTCCTCCACAGCTACAACTACCCGGCCCTTTCCTTCCTCGTCGTCGCGCCGTTCGTTGCGCTCGGACTCGGCGACATCCGCTGGGTCTATCTCGGAGTAGTGCTGGTCATCGCCATCGTCGCGATCTCGCGACTTCGCTTGGCGTGGCGGCCGATGGCCCTCGCGACGATCGTCGGCAACGCGATCGTCCTGCGTCAGCCGATCCTTGCCGGCATCGACCCGACGTGGGCGCTTTTCGTCATCGGCGCGTGTCTGCTATTGAGACGAGCATGGCTCTCGCCGGTCCTGCTCGGGCTCGCGTTCGCGGCACGGCAGACGGCGTGGTTCGTCGCGCCGTTCTACGTCGCGCTCGTCTGGCACCGTTCCGGCCGGCGCGAGGCGATACGGCGCGCGCTGATCGCGGCCGCTGTCGCGACGGCGGTGAACATCACGTTCTTCGTTCGCGCGCCCGAACGATTCATCGACGGTGTGACCGCACCGATCCTCGGTGCGCTCGAACCGGACGGCGTCGGGCTCGTGCGCTTCGGGCTCGCCGGCATCGGCCCGCTGTTGCCGCGTGTCGTGTACGGGGCGCTCGCGCTCGGCCTGTTCGCCGCGCTCCTCGCGGCTTTCGTGCGCTGGCGGCGGACCCTCACGAGCGCGCCCCTGGTGTGGCCGTTCTTACCTCTGTACTTCGCCTGGCGATCGCTGCAGAACTACTTCGTACTGGCGACGCTCTTTGTGTTCGTCGCCGACGAGGAGCTGGCGCCGGAAGTACCACGACCCGTTACGGACTGAGGGCCCGCCCCGCCACCGTCCCGATACCCGCTGCACTCCCGGACCGCTGACAGTGGTCGCGGATGCGTCGCTTCTTTCCGCGTGATGTCCTGCTCGTGGCCCGACTGCTCGCGGTCGCGGGCGCTCTTGTGTGGATGCTCATCGGTGGACAGGCGACGCTGGGGCTCGCGTTCGTCGCGCTCGCATTCCTGATCGCGACGTCGGCTCTCGTCTGGCGTGACGACGTCCGCCGCGGTGGCGTGCCGGTGCCCCTTTCGGAGACGCCCGGCTTCGTCGTGATCGGCGATCTCTGCGCGGCGTCGGTGTGGATGGTCGCCAGCGCACCGAACGAGCGAAGCGTCGCGTTCGTCGTGGTCGTCGCGATCGGCGCGCTCGCGATGTACCGCCTCGGGAAGCACGGCGTGACGGCGACCGCGGCGGCGTACCTCGTCGGTCGTATAGGTCAGGAGATCGTGCGCGTCGTGATGGGGATCCCGACGCCGATCGCGCAGGTGTTCGGCGAGGCGATGGTCGTGATCCTCGTGC
The DNA here is from genome assembly GCA_035255665.1 of Candidatus Limnocylindria bacterium. Classification (GTDB taxonomy): domain Bacteria; phylum Chloroflexota; class Limnocylindria; order P2-11E; family P2-11E; genus CF-39. Next base: position 360 of record DATEZK010000111.1, on the reverse strand, counting down.
TCATCATCCTGAGCGCGACCGTTGCTCATTACCGCGGGGAGCAGCGCTCCGGCGCCCGCGCGCTGCGGCTAGCGCGCAGCCTTCAGCGCGTGGCGACGGAGGTCGGACAGGAGACCGCATCCGAGGCGCTGTTCAAGTCCATCGCGCGCAACGCGCTGCTCCTCGTCGACGCGCACCACGCAACGATCAACCGCCGCCGCGGTGACGAATTCGCCATCGTGGCCGGCGCGGGCACCGGTGAGCGCGCCGTCGGCGTCCGCGCGTCGGCGCGCCTGGGCATCGTCGGCGCGGTCCTGCGCACGCGCCAGGCGGTCGCATGGACCGACTATGCGGCGGACCCGACGGCGGTCCAGGAGATCA
>DATEZK010000110.1:0-6534 GCA_035255665.1 Candidatus Limnocylindria bacterium | reverse complement strand
GCCAGGGAGCTCACAGCCTAAGAAAGCGGGGAGGATGTAGTCATGGCGCCAACGTTCACGGAGGACCAGGTGGCAGGAGCAACGCGCAGACTGAAGGAGGAATTCGCGGGAGTGTTCTCAGCCGAAACGATCGAAGCGACTGTCCGCGACTCATACGAGCAGCTCGCCGCTCGCGCGAGGGTAGCCACATTTCTGCCGACGCTCGCCGAACGCTTTGGTCGCGAACGGCTCACCGCAACGGCGCGCGCCGAAGGGCACTCACGGCGTGTTATCCCCGAGGTGCTGTTCGTCTGCGTCCATAACGCGGGACGCTCGCAGATGGCTGCCGGGCTGCTGAGTCGCCGCGCGCGTGGGCGCGTCAGCGTGCGCTCGGCCGGATCTGACCCGACCGATCAGATCAATCCCGCCGTGTTCCAGGCGATGCAAGAGATCGGCATCGACCTGTCCGAGGCCTATCCAAAGCCATTGACGGATGAGGTGGTCCGCGCGGCGGACGTCGTGATCACGATGGGCTGCGGAGACGCCTGCCCGATCTACCCCGGGAAACGGTACCGGGACTGGGAGCTCGTCGACCCGCAGGGCAAGGACATCGCAGCAATACGGGCGATCCGCGACGACATCGACCGGCGCGTCGGTGAGCTGATCCAGGAGCTGCAGCTCCGCGGCTGAGCACCCGAATTCACATCGAATTCACCGACCATCCCTTTGGACCGACGAACGGAGGGTCCACACTCGACAGCGTGGAGGAGGACGTCGTGGTCTGCCCGCTCCGGCGAGTTTCGACCGCCGTCGAGCGCGGGATCCTGCTCCCCGCCGGCACGGTCCTCGGCATGGACGAGGACGGTCAGTCCGTCACCGAATCCAACGATCTCGTCGTCCTCGACCTCATCCAACGGCGCGATGGGTGGCTCGTGCGCTACATGACGCTCCCCGGACCGCTGGTCACCGCGCGGAGGTAGCCACCGCTCCAGTCCGCGCGCTCCTCACCTGCCGATCACCTGCCGTTCACCTTCGCCCGAGAGACTCCATCCACCGCATGTCGATCGCCACGGGTCAGTCGCTGTTCATCAATCGGGAGCTCTCGTGGCTCGACTTCAACCATCGCGTGCTCGCGGAGGCGCGCGATGAGCGCAACCGCCCACTCGAGCGGCTGCGCTTCCTGTCGATCGTCAGCAGCAACCTCGATGAGTTCTACATGGTCCGTGTCGCGGGTCTGCGCCGGCAGATCGCGGCGGGCGTCACGGCGACGGCCGCGGACGGCCTTCAGCCGCGCGAGCAGCTCGAGCGCATCGAAGAACGCGTTCGCACGATGCTCACCGACCAGCGGCGGTGTCTGGAGACCGATCTACTGCCTTTTCTCGCGGAGCGCGGCCTTCGCATCCTGAGTCCCGACAAGATCTCGGCCGACGCGCGGGCGCAGATCGAGCGGCGCTTCCAACGGGAGATCTTCCCCATCCTGACGCCGCTGGCAGTCGACCCGGCCCACCCCTTCCCTTACATCTCGAATCTCTCGCTGTCGCTCGCGGTCGAGCTTCGCGATCCGCAGCGACGGACCGATCACTTCGCACGCGTGAAGGTACCCAAGAGCCTGCCGCGGTGGCTCCCGGCGGGCGAGCCGTTCACGTTCGTCCCGCTCGAGCGCGTCATCGGTCAGCACCTCTCGGTCCTGTTCCCGGGCATGGAGGTCGTCGGCTGGTTCCCGTTCCGCGTCACGCGGTACTCGGACATCGACCTCGCGAACGTCGAGGAGCCGGAGGATCTCCTTGCGATGATCCAGGAGGAGGTCTTTCGCCGGCGCTTTGGCGAGGTCGTGCGCCTCGAGGTGAACGACAGGATGCCGGACCACCTGCGCACGCTGCTCCTCGCAGAGCTGCGTGAGGAGCATCGCGTCGAGGGCTCTCCCCTGCCAGAGCCCGCGGTCCACGAGGCCGGCGACATTCTTGACCTCGCCGACCTGTCGATACTTGCGGACGTCGACCTTCCGGCCCTCCGCGACGCTCCGTTCATGCCGATCGTCCCCGCGGAGTTCGCGGATCCAACGCGCACGATCTTCGACGTGGTCCGTGATGGCGACGTGCTCCTGCACCACCCGTTCGAGTCGTTCAGCGCCACCGTGGAGCGTTTCTTCGAGGAGGCGGCCCGCGATCCGAACGTGCTCGCGATCAAGACCACTCTGTATCGGACGTCGGGCGATACGGCGATCGTGCAGGCGCTGGTCGACGCCGCGCAGGCCGGGAAGCAGGTCGCGGTCATCATCGAGCTCAAAGCGCGGTTCGACGAGGAGAACAACATCGCGTGGGCCCGGATGCTGGAGGGCTACGGCGCGCACGTGAGTTACGGCCTCACGCAACTGAAGACGCACGCGAAGGTCGCCCTGGTCGTCCGCAGCGAGCTTGGTGGCATACGCCGCTACGTCCACATCGGCACGGGCAACTACGACTCGCGGCGGGCGCGGCTCTACACAGATTTCGGCCTGTTCACCTGCCGCGACGATGTGGCCGCGGATGCCAGCGATCTCTTCAACTCGCTGACCGGATACTCGGGGCAACGGACGTACAGGACGTTGCTCGTCGCGCCGGCGGACATGCGCGATCAACTGCTAGCCCGCATCGACCGGGAGACGCTCGTCGCTCGAGCGGGCCGGCCTGCACGCATCGTCGCGAAGGTCAATGCGCTCGTCGATGAAGATGTCGTTCATGCCCTGCTCGCGGCGGCCGACGCGGGCGTGGTGATCGATCTAGTCGTTCGCGGGATCTGCTGCCTTCGACCGGGCATTCCAGATGTGAGCGAGTCCATCCGCGTCCGCAGCATCGTCGGTCGATTCCTCGAGCATTCGCGTCTCTGGTACTTCAGCCACGACGGCGAGCCGGAGTACTTCGTCGGCTCGGCGGACTGGATGCCGCGCAATCTCGATCGCCGTGTCGAGGTCTTCGCACCCGTCCACGACGCGCGCCTGCAGCGTCGCCTCGATTCGCTCATCGCGCTGTGGCTTGCCGATGAGCGCCAATCGTGGGAACTTGGCGCCGATGGGACATGGCACCGCGTCTCGTCCGACAGCCAGGCGCGGGGCCCGCATGAGGTGCTGATACGGGAACCTTGGGGATCTCCGAGCACGGCGTGATCGAGCGCGAGCGGAAATACCGGCTCGGCGAGGCTGAGGCAGGCAGGCTGCGCGCGCGCCTTGAGGAGGTGGGCAGATTCGTCCGCGAGGAACGCCAGGACACCATCGTCCTCAAGGACCGGGCCTCGCATCTGAAGAAGGGCGCGTACCTGCGCTACCGAACCGTCGATGGACACGCGGAGCTCACGCACAAGGGTCCCAAGCAGGCGCAGGGAAAGGACAAATGGCGACTCGAGCACACGCTCGCGCTCGGCGAGGGTCCCGCGCTCGAGGTGCTCGAGAAGATGGGCTTTCGCGCGAACACCCGCTACGTCAAGGACACGGCGATCTTTCTGTACCGCGGTGTTCTCGTCTCGGTCGACCGCATCGTCGGCATCGGTTGGTTCTGCGAGCTGGAAACGGACGACCTGGAGAAGGACCTCGATGCGGTCGCCGCGTCGCTCGAGCTGAATGACGACGCTTTCGAGTCGCGGGGCTATCCGACAATCGCGGCCGAGGCCGCGCGCGAGAAGATCGCCGCCCGCGCCTAGCGCGGCGGCGGCATGTACCGCACGCGCTTGTCCTCGACGATCCAGAAAGCGCCCTTGCGCATCCCGTCGCCGCCCTCGACCCTGTGGCCGCGCGCGCGTAACGCATCGAGCACGCCTTCGATCACGTCGCCGTGGGTGCAGACGACCGCGCCGGCGTCGCGCAGGAGCCTCAGTGCGCGACTCGGCTCCGCGCCCTCGGCCAGACCGGCGTCGGGCTCGACCTCTTGGCCGAGCGCCTGGGCCAGCGGCTCGAGCGTCTGCACGCAGCGCACGTAAGGGCTGGACGCGAGCCGCGTGAGGCTCGCACTCGCGAGCTGCGCGATCAGCCACAGCGCTTGTGTGACGCCCCGCGGGCTGAGCGGCCGCCGCTTGTCGTCGCCCTGCCACGTCGAACGGTCACCCGCGTCGGCGTGACGGACGAGAAAGCTTGCCTTGCTCAGAACGTCGCGACGATAGCCGCCGCGCTCGCGTCCTCGACCGCGGCTGCGCTCGCCAGCGCTCGTTGAAGCGCCGTGGCCACGACGTCGGTGCGGACGAAAGCCCTCGCTCGGGCGGTCGCTTCGCGACGCTCGCCCTTCGTCGCGAGCACTTCGTGTGGTCCGACGACGGCGATGATGGCCACCAGCGACGCCATCGGTCCATCGACGGCGTGAGTCGGCGAGAGCGCGCCGCGCAGCTCGGCTCGCATGGTGACGCGCAGACGCGGCGGGAGGACTCGATAACGACGCGCGTTCCAGAATCCGAGCACCCGCTGGTCGTAGCGCTGTGTGACGCCGGCGTCGCACAGGCGCGTCAGCAGGCGGCCGGCGGGCTGGCCGCGCGCCCATTCCGCTATCCACTGATCCGGTGGCCGGACCTTGCTGCGGGCAAGGCGCGCGAGCAGCTCGTCCTCAAGTGCGCGACCTGTGGGACGAGCGTCGATGAGCTCGACGGCGGTCGCGGAGACTGCCACGCGACCAGCGAGGATGAGGTCGACGAGGAGCGCGGCCGCAGCGCCGTACGAAAGGAATGCTCCCCCACGGAGCGCGCCACGCTCCTCGTCGAGTGAAAGGAGAAGGAGTGTCTCGGCGGTGGTGAGTACGCGCGGATCCACGAGAGGACCATCGCGCGTGAGAGTGAGCGTGGCGTGAACGCCAGGTGAGATCGCAGCGAATCGGTCACGCGTCGGCGGAGCTGAACTCCGTCATCACGCCGGTCGCTTCGTAGATCGTGCGCTCACAGATGTTCTGTATGCGGTCGCCGACCCGCTCCAGATCGTGCGCCACCCACAACAGCCAGGTCGCCCGCTCGATGTTGGCACGGTCCACCATCACATAGGTAAGGAGCTCGCGGTAGACCTGGTCGTAGAGCTGATCCACCTCGTCGTCGCGGCGCGCGACCTGCTCGGCAGCAAGCGCATCGACCGAGAGGAATGCGTCGACGGCGTCAGCGAGCATGGCGCGAACGAGGCGCCCCATGCGTGGGATGTCGATGAGCGGCTTCAGCAGCCTTCGTCCGTCATGCAGGAGCGTCACGCGCGCGATGCCCACGCAGTAGTCCCCCATCCGCTCGAGTTCGGTCGCGACGGACAACGCGGCTATGCAGAATCGCAGGTCTGCCGCGATGGGCTGCTGCGTGGCAACGAGGCTCACGACGCGATCTTCGATCGCGAATCGGAGCTCGTTCGTGAGACGGTCTTCCTCGATGACGGTCTCCGCGAGCTCGGGGTCGAGCCGCGCGAGCGAGTCAATGCTCCGCTCGATCGCGAGGGTCACGCGTTCGGCGAGGTCGGCGACGTCGTTACGGAGCCGATCGACACCCTCGTCGAGGGCACCACGCGACCGCAGCTCTCCGCCTGCGTTCGTCGGGTGCCTCAGCCCGCCCGCACCGCAAGCAGATCGCGCTCGATACGTTCGCGGATCGCGTCGCGCACCGCGACGAACGCCGCGTAGCGCGCATCGTCCCCTGGCACGGCGGACGGATCCGGGAACGACCAGTGCCGGCGCTCCTTGGCGTTTGCGAAGTAGGGACACGACTCGTTCGCCTCGTCACACACGGTGATGACGAGGTCGAAGGGCTGGTCGACGAACTCGTCCAGGGTCTTCGACTGCTGAAGCGAGATGTCGATCCCCTCCTCGGCCATCGCCTGTATCGAGAACGGGTGGAGGCCGCGCGCCCGGGTCCCGGCACTGAACGCCGTGAACCGGCCTTCGCCGAGCACGTTGAGGAACGCCTCGGCCATCTGGGATCGCGCCGAGTTGTGCGTGCAGAGGAACAGCACGCGCACTGGATCAGCCATCGGCGTCTGACTGTCGCGGCACGTGCGAGGAGAACTCGCGCATCACACCGGTGACCTCGTACACGGTGCGCTCGCAGATGTTCTGGATGCGGTCGCCCATGCGCTCGAGGTTGTGGGCGACCCAGAGGAGCCACGTGGCGCGGTCGATGGTCGTCGGGTCATTCGCCATGTATTGGAGGAGCTCCCGATAGACGATGTCGTAGAGGCGGTCCACCTCGTCGTCCTGGAACGCGACGCGCTCGGCCGTGTGCTCGTTGCGTCGCAGGAACGCGTCGACGGCCTCGCGGAGCATCTCTCGCACCAGACGGGCCATCTCAGGGACGTCGATGAGCGGCTTGAGCAGCTGACGGTTCTCGTGAAGCTGGACGACCTTGGCGATGCCCGCGGCGTAGTCGCCCATGCGCTCGATCTCCGAGACGACCATGAGCGTCGCAACGATGAAGCGGAGGTCGCCCGCGATCGGCTGCTGCGTCGCGATGAGATGGATGGCGCGGTCCTCTATCTGGAAGCGCATCCGGTTGATCTGTTCGTCGCTGTCGATCACGAGGCGCGCGAGACGCTGATCGAGTGTCTGGAGCGACAGGACGCTGCGCTCGATCGCCACG
>DATEZK010000109.1:0-3880 GCA_035255665.1 Candidatus Limnocylindria bacterium | reverse complement strand
TCGTGGCCTTCGCGAGCGTGCCCGGGCGGTCCTTGTCGAGTGTTACCTGGAGATCCTTAAGAGTGTCGAAGCTCTTCAATATCTCCTCCTTCATTACAAGTCGCGTGTGGTCGCGTGTTGTTTTCTTCGGAATGTGCGTGTGAGATGCGGCCCCGGCCGGGCACCGCGGGCAAACCATGCCACTCTGGGCGCACTCTGTCAGTCGCGCGTGCGTGCCCCGAGCGGGCTAGCACCCGCACGGGACCGCCACGGGGCGCGTCCTATGGCGAACGCGTCGGTTCCGTGACGATCCGAATCGCTCCGTTGCCTGGCTAGAGGATGCCCCTCGCTTCGAACGCTTCGCGGACCTTGTTCGCGGTCTGATTGCCGTAGATGCGCTGGGCCGCGGCGACCGTCCTCGCTGCGAGGTCGGTCATCGTCGTGCCGTCGAAGTCGAACTGCCCCTCGAGGATGACGGTGTCCGCCCTCACGTTGCCGATCGAGTTCCTGATGTCCCAGAGCGCGCGCGACCAGATCCGTCCATCGGCGTGGACCTGACCGACCAGGTTCTCCGGGTAGTGCAGATTGCTGTCGATGCGGCGCAGGCAGTGCGGCACGCGAACGGTGTACGAGACGGAATCCCAGTCCGCGACGCACGCGGGGTCGGCGGTCGGCGAAATGACCTGCGTCACGGTGACGGCCCAGTAGTCGCCGAAGCCTTCGCTGATCGCCCCTGCTTCCACGGAGGCGAACGCGAAGTTCTGGGAGAAGTGGATCGCGTGACCGTACTCGTGGAGGATCACCTCGGCGTCCTCCGCGTCGTCGACGCCGCCCTTGCCGAGCCTGATCTCGTCCTTATGTGTTGTCGCGAACGAGTTGTCGGCGCCCCATTGGTTGATCCGCACGCGCTGGGGCTCGTTATTCACGGCGCGGAAGCGCGTGCCGAATCCGAGGCTCTGGATGTACTTCTGCGCCTCGGTAATCCAGTAATACGCCATGACCTGCTCGAACTCGTCCTGCGAGCGGTTGTAGATGAAGGAGTTGGTCGGCGAGTACGCGGGGTTCCCCGTCTCGCTGACGACCACCGCCCAGTCACCGGACAGGAACCCGCTCCCGTCGAGATTGGTGAGAGTCCGCGTCACGTACGCCGGCTGCAGTGCGGCGTAGTCCGCGTCCTTCTGATCCGTGAGCGTCTGGTCCTGGAGCTGCGCAACGGGATTCGGGAAGAACACGCGACCGCTGCCGGTGCTCGTACCCGGGCCAGGCTTGGTCCCGTACGCGTCGCCGCCGGACACGACCAGCAGCGCGATGACCGCGAGAGCAACGAACAGCTGGCGCATGACATCCTCCCCGTCGATGTGACCGCGAGAGCTAGAAGACTAAGACTTCTTCAGCTCGCCGACGACGCGCGAGACGGCCTCCTTCGCGTCGCCGAACAGCATCCCCGTCTTGGGATCGAGATAGAGCTCGTTGTCGATGCCGGCGAAGCCCGGCTTCATCGACCGCTTGATCACGATGATGTTCTGCGCCTGGTCGACGTTGAGGATCGGCATGCCGTAGATCGGGCTCGCCGTGTCCTTTCGCGCCGCGGGGTTCGTGACGTCGTTCGCGCCGATCACCAGCGCAACGTCGGCACGCTGGAAGTCCTCGTTGATCTGCTCCATATCGAAGAGCTTCTCGTAGGGCACGTTGGCCTCGGCGAGGAGCACGTTCATGTGCCCGGGCATGCGGCCCGCGACCGGGTGGATGGCGTACTTCACTTCGATGCCCTTCGCCTCGAGCAGGTCCGCGAGCTCGCGCACGTTGTGCTGCGCCTGCGCTACCGCGAGACCATAGCCGGGCACGATGATCACGCTCTGCGCGTATCCGAGAAGGATCGCCGCATCCTCGGCGCTCACCTCGCGGAAGGACCGGCCGTCGTCGGTCTTCGCGCCGGCGGTGGCCGCGGTGGCCGCCCCGAACGCGCCGAAGAGGACGTTGGTCAGCGACCGGTTCATCGCCTTGGACATGAGTCGGGTGAGGATCGTGCCCGAGGCGCCGACGAGGGTACCGGCGACGATCAGCATCTGGTTCCCGATCGCGAAGCCCGCCATCGCGACCGCAAGTCCGGTGTACGCGTTGAGGAGCGAGATGACGACGGGCATGTCCGCGCCGCCGATCGGCATGACGAGCGCGACGCCGAATGCGAGCGCGAGCAGCGCGACCAAGGTCAGGACGAGGCCCGCCGGTATGTCGATCATCCCCGCCGCATCGGCGACCAAGGCGAGCCCGAAGAGGAGCATGCCGGCGAAGAGACCACCAGTCACGAGCTGCTGACCCGCGTACTTGAACGCCTTCGCGTCGATGAGTCCCTGCAGCTTCCCGAACGCGATGATGCTGCCGGAGAACGAGACGGCGCCGATCATCAGACCCAGCAGGATCGCGATGACCTCGCCCGCCGGGACCTGCCCCACGCTCTCGGCGTGCATGTACTCAAGGATCGAGACGAGCGCCGCGGCACCACCGCCGGCCCCGTTGAAGATGGCGACCATCTGCGGCATCGCGGTCATGGGGACCTGGCGTGCGCCGACGAACCCGATCACCGTGCCGATCGCGATCGCCGGAATGACGAGCACCCACGCTTCGGCCACCTGCCGCTCGAGGAACGTCGCGATGACGGCGAGCAGCATCCCCCCGGCCGCGACGCGATTGCCCATCTGCGCGGTCGTCGGTCCCGACAGTCCCTTCAGGCCGAAGATGAACGTGATCGCCGCGATGAAGTAGACCCAGGGGACGAGCTCGCGGAGTTCCACTACTTCTTCTCCGCGGGCTTCGCCGGACGCGGACGCGCTTTGAACATCTGCAGCATCCGGTCGGTCACGACGAATCCGCCGACGACGTTGATCGTGCCCAGGACGACCGCGAGGAAGCCGAGCACGGTGCCGAGCGGACCGGGCAGCGCGGTCGCGACGAGCAGCGCGCCGACGATGATGATGCCGTGGATCGCGTTCGCGCCTGACATGAGCGGCGTGTGCAGCGTGGTCGGGACCTTCGAGATGACCTCGTTGCCGACCCAGATGGCCAGCATGAAGATGTACGCGCCGAGAAGGATCTCGGTCACGCGCGCGCCGCCGTCGCGGGCTGCATCGCCTTCTTGGTGCCTTCGTGCACGACCTCGCCGTTGTGCGTGATGACCGTGCCCTTCACGACCTCGTCGCCGAGGTTCAGGTCGAACGCGCCGTCCTTCTTGATCATCAGACCCAGCAGGCTCGCGATGTTGCGCGAGTACATCTGACTCGCGTGGAACGGCATCGAGGCCGGCAGGTTGGTGAGGCCGATGATGGTCACGCCGCTCACGACGACCGTCTTCCCAGCCTCGGTCAGCTCGGCGTTGCCACCGGTCTCCGCGGCGAGGTCGACGATCACCGATCCGGGTTTCATCGTCGGGATCATCTCTTTCGTGATGAGCACCGGCGCCTTGCGACCCGGGATCGCGGCGGTCGTGATGATGATGTCGTTCTCGCGTGCCGCTTTCGCGAGGAGCTCGACTTCCTTGCGATGCGCTTCCTCCGACAGCTCCTTCGCGTAGCCGCCCGCCGTCTCGGCGTGCTCCGCGATCGCCATCTCGAGGAACGCGGCGCCGAGGCTTTGCACTTGCTCCTTCACGGCCGGACGCACGTCGAACGCGGAGACGATGGCGCCCAGCCGGCGTGCCGTCGCGATCGCCTGGAGACCGGCGACGCCCGCACCCAGCACGAGGACGCGCGCCGCCGGGAGCGTGCCCGCGGCCGTCACGAGCATGGGGAGGAGACGGCCGGTGGCCGACGCGGCGAGCAGCACGGCCTTGTAGCCGGCGACCGTGGCTTGCGATGAGAGCACGTCCATGCCCTGCGCGCGCGTGATGCGCGGCAGCAGCACGAGA
>DATEZK010000108.1:0-4852 GCA_035255665.1 Candidatus Limnocylindria bacterium | reverse complement strand
CGCCCGTAGCCGCGCGCGCGCATCGGCCGCAGGCAGGCTGCGCCGGCCGTGACCGCGGTAAGCACGTTGCTGTCCCACATCTCGCGCACGAGACCCGTATCGAGCGCCGACCCTCCCTTGAACGTCCCGGCGAGGTTGTTGAGGATGTCGATGCGCCCCCACGCCCGCAGCACGCGCTCCACGAGCGCGTCCATCGCGGCCGCGTCGGCGGCGTCCGCCTCGATCACGAGAAGGCGCGGGTCGCCCTCATCGCCCGCGACGTCAGCGAGAGATGCGCGCAGTGCGTCGCCCTTGGCCGCGTCGCGCACCGCGGCGGCGACATGCGTCCCACGCGTGAGATATGCGCGCACGACGGCGGCTCCGAGATTACCGGTCGCGCCGGTGATGACCGCCGCGTGAGACGAAAGACCCTCCACGCGCCCGTAGTATGGGGACCATGTCCGTGCTCGACCGCGTCAACGATCCGCGCGACCTCCGCGCGCTGTCGAAGGACGATCTGCTGAAGCTCTGCGAGGAGATCCGCGCCTACACCGTGGACATGGTGCAGCGCACCGGCGGCCACATCTCCTCCAGTCTCGGCACCGTCGAGCTCACGGTCGCGCTCCATCGGGTATTCGAATCCCCGCGCGACAAGCTCGTGTGGGACACCGGTCACCAGGCCTACATCCACAAGATGCTCACCGGGCGGCGGCCACGCTTCGAGACGCTGCGCCAGTTCGGCGGCATCTCGGGCTTCCTCGCGCGCAGCGAGTCCGAGCACGATCAGTTCGGCGCCGGTCACGCGGGTACGTCGATCTCGGCCGCTCACGGGATGGCGATCGCACGCGATCTCAAAGGCGAGGACTGGGGCGTCGTCGCGATCATCGGCGACGGCGCGCTCACCGCGGGCATGGCCTTCGAAGGCCTCAACAACATCGGCCACGACAAGCGGCGGGTGATCGTCGTGCTCAACGACAACGGCATGAGCATCGCGCCGAACGTCGGCGCGGTGTCGCGAATGCTCGAGACGCTCCGCACGGCGCAGCCCTACCGCGGAGCGAAGCACGTCGTGCGACAGGTGCTCGACCACATGCCCGCGGGCGAGCTCGCGGAAGAGGCACGCCGTCGCATCTTCAACAGCCTCAAGGCACTCCTCATCCCGAACCTGCTGTTCGAGCAGCTTGGCTTCACGTACTTCGGACCCGTGGACGGCCACGACCTGTTCGCGGTCGAGAGCGTGCTCACGAAGGCGCGCGACTTCCGCGACGGTCCCGTGCTCGTGCATCTGCACACCCAGAAGGGCCACGGCTACGGGCCGGCCGAAGATGACAACGTGAAGTGGCACGGTGTGTCGGCGACCGGAGCGGCCAAGCCCACCGCGCCGCAGTACACGGCAGTGTTCGCGGACGCCGTGCGGGAGATCCTGAAGGCGGACGAGCACGCGGTCGCGGTCACGGCGGCGATGCCGGGCGGCACCGGCCTCCTCCCCCTCTTCAAGGAATTCCCGCAGCGCGTGATCGATGTCGGCATCTGCGAGCAGCACGCGGTCACGATGGCCGCCGGTCTCGCGACACAGGGCATCGTCCCGATCGTCGCGATCTACTCCACGTTCCTGCAGCGCGGATTCGACCAGGTGCTGCACGACGTCGCCGTGCAGGACCTGTCCGTCGTATTCGCGATGGACCGGGCGGGCATCGTCGGCGACGACGGGCGCACGCACCAAGGGCTCTACGACATCGCGTTCCTGCGCCCGCTCCCGGGCATCGTGCTGATGGCGCCCAAGGACGAGGCGGAGCTGCGCGACATGATGTGGACGGCGCACCGACACGCCGCAGCGGGGCGTGGACCGGTCGGCGTGCGCTTTCCGCGCGGGACCGGTGCGGGCGTCGCGATGCCGCCCGCGCCACGCGAGCTGCCGATCGGGGTTTCGGAGACGCTGCGCGAAGGCGACGATCTCGTGATCGTTGCGTACGGGCAGCCTGTCGGCGCCGCGCTCGACGCCGCCGAGATCCTTGCGCGCGAAGGGCTTGGGGCCACGGTGGTGAACGCACGCTTCGCGAAGCCACTCGATGCCGAGCGTCTCCTCGCGCTCGCGGCGCGTACGCCGCGCTTCATCACGGTGGAAGAGCACGTCGTGGCCGGCGGCTTCGGCTCGGCAGTTGCGGAGCTGCTGCACGAACGCGGCGCCCGCGCGGAGACCCTGATGCTCGGCATCCCCGACGAGCACGTCGACCACGGCGCGCAGAAGCTGTGGCGGCGTCACTACGGGCTCGACGCTGAGGGGATCGCCGCTGCGGTGCGCGGCCGCTGGCCGCAGCTCGTGCGATCCCGCGAGCCCGAGCGGACCGCTGGTTAGGCGGCGATTCCCGCCGGCGTCATGTCGAGGAGTCGCGCGGCGCGCGCGATGAGATCGTCAATATCGAACGGCTTCGCGAGGACCTCGTGTACTCCCGTGGGCGCGTTGGCGGTCGCTGCAAGCTCCGGGAGCGCGGTCAGGAACAGCACCGGCACACCCTGCCAGTGCGGATCGCTGCGGAGCAGGTCGAACACATCGAGCCCGTTCAGACCCGGGAGCTCTACATCCAGGATCAGCAGATCGGGACGCCGCGCGGTGACGGAGTCCATCACCAAAGCACCATTCGCGACGATGTCGGCCTCGACATGAAGTCCCTCCGCGAGGACAACGCGAAGGAGCTCGGCGACGTCCGGATCGTCCTCGGCGATGACGACCCGCTTCAAGCGACGATGAGTGCGAGGATGCGAAGGAAAAGGCGCTCGCTGACGCAGACCCTACAGATGCACATGGCAGACCTCCTATGCACCCACCATGCCACCTGGCATGTCCGCTGCTCTGGCGATCGGGCATGAGGACCGGAGGGTTTCTGGGCGCCGTCGCATCGGCACTTGGCTCATTCCTAAAGTGGATCAGCGCGCTGGCACAGTGGAGCTTTCGATCATCCGAGGAAGACCTGCCTCCACCAGCACCGCCGCCGCCCGGACCGCCGCACGGACCGATACCAGCGATCGATCTTCGGCGCGATCCACACCGCGGCGAGGTGCCGCGGGACGGAGGCGTTCCGCCGGCTAGTTAGGGACGGCGCGCTGGCGGCGGTGCGGTGCGGGGGGAGTTCGTTCTGTCGTTACTACGCGGTTCGGTGTTGATAGCTGGCGGCGTGCCGCGGTTCTCGGTCTCGCTCTTGTCCTTGTCTTTCTTGTCCTTGGCGGTGTTCGGCGTGTCCTTGCGCTCTTCCTCGATCGCGCGGTCCACGGAGTGCTTTGCCTTCTCGGAGAGCCGTGCCCTCAGCCACTCGAGCACCATCTCGTGCTTCTCGCGCGCGGTGTCGGCGACGTCCTGGGCGAGGTCGCTCTTGTCCTCTTCGGGCGCGGCGTTCTGAAGCGCGTCGACCGCTGCGCGGAAGCGAGTCACCGCGTCCGCGTACGCCTCCGACGCCGTTGGCGCTTTGTCGTCGCGAGAGGCGACGCGCTCGAGCTCGCCGAGCCGCGTGTCGGCGATCTCGGCGAGCACGCGCACGCGCTCGACCTCGTCGAAGGTGAGGGCGACACGTACTTCTTCCATCGCGCGCTTGAGGCCGAATGTGACATCGCCGGGCACGCTGCCCGCCGCTGCGGAACCCGCACCGACGACGAGCACGAGCGCGGCGACGCCGGAGACGAGCGCCGGTCGCAGCCACGCGGTCCATGCGTTTTCGCGACGCAGCCACGCGGTCCAGGCGTTCTCGCGACGCTTTGGCACGAGGACGACGGCGGCCTCGCGCATGAGGCGCGCGCGCAGCTCGCGACGGAACTCGTCGCGGATGCGCGGCTCGGGGAGCCTGTTCCTCTGGCTCAACCCAGGGCCTCACGTGATGGGATCAGCTGTCGCAGCGCGCCGAGCGCGCGGAACTGGATACCGCGCACGGTGCCCTCACGCTTACCGATGAGCTTGGCGATCTCGTCGGTCGTGTATCCCTCGAGGAAGCGGAGGACGATGACCTCCTGCTGCAGCGGCGTGAGCTGGCCGAGGGCCGTGCGGAGGGTGTCCTTGTCGGAGCCGGCGAGGACCTCGAGGTCGGGATCGACCGCGTTGTGCACCTCGGGGTGCAGGAGCGCGTCCTCGAAGGAGACCTGTCGGCCGCCGCGGCGTACGTTGTCGATGACGGCGTTGCGCGCGATCCGATAGAGCCAGGCGAGGAACGCCTGACGTGGCTCGTACTTCGGGATCGCTCGCAGTGCCTTCATGAACACATCACTGGTGAGGTCTTCCGCCTCGGCGTCGTCCCGCACGCGGTAGTAGACGTAGCGGTAGACAGCCGTGAAATGCCGGTCGTAGAGCGCCCCGAACGCTGCCGGATCACCCTTTGAAGCTCGAACGGCAAGAGCGGCATCCTCATCCTTTCCACCATGCGTAACGGTTTCCGCCGCGGGGTCGTTAGGAGCCATCGCTCACTTCAACGAGGCCAGATAGGCAACTAGAGCGGCCAGATCCTCGGGTGAAAGGCCGCCATCCAGGGCCCTGGGCATGGAGTCCGGGTACCCCGGTACTAGGTAGGCCCCGGGGTCCGTGATGGCTTGACGCAGGTAGTCCTCCGCGCTCATTCCCGGCACCCTTGTGCCGCCGAGTTGGCCCACCCGATCGAGCGGCGGACCCACCGGTCGGAACAGGTTGGAGATGCTCGCTTCGTGGCAGGTGGCGCAGCCCAGCGTGCGGTACACCTGCCGGCCCCGTGCTATCGGATCGGTCGCAACGGGCTCAGGCGCGCAGGCGATCGCCACGAGAACGACGGCGAGGCTGCAGAGGCATAGAAGCCGCCCCATCATGCGGCGCGTGCCAGACAACGCATCGCTCAACGATGTCACGGTCGTGCTCGACGAC
>DATEZK010000107.1:0-5711 GCA_035255665.1 Candidatus Limnocylindria bacterium | reverse complement strand
GCGCCGGTGCGGCGCGAGGACCGTCATCCCGATGAACTGCGAGCGGTCGGGCCGAGGCTGGAAGCCGGTGCCGATGTCGCCGATCGCGGCGATGCTGCCGTCTGGCGCCTCGACGCTCACGCGGAGGAGCGTCGGGTCCTTAATGAGGTTCTCCCAGTAGCGCCATTCCTCCGCGCTGCCCTGCTCCATCCAGTGCTGCTCGCGGTTGCGCTCGAGGACGAACTGGTCGCGGTCGCCATCCTCGAACTCGCGCGCGCGGTAGCCCGCCGGAAGGCGTGCACCCAGACCAAGGACATCGGCGATGGCCATCGGAAGAGTATGGAACCCCGCGAGCAGGTCGAACGTACTGTCACCGGATGCTCGAGGGCTGGGGAAGGTTCGTGCACCGCAGACGCTGGGCCGTGCTCGGCGCGCGTCCTCCCGCTCAAAGCCGTGTTGATGAATCTGCTCTCGATCAGCGCGTCCTTCGGCGCGATGGTCTGGGTGTTCGTGCAGGGTCACTTCAGCGAGTTGCTCAACTTCACGCCGCAGGCGCTCGATCCCTCTGTGCCGGTCATCCTCTTCTGCATCGTCTTCGGTCTGTCGATGGACTACGAGGTGCTGCTGCTCAGCCGCATCCAGGAGGAATACCGGCGAACGAAGGACAACACACGCGCAGTCGCCGAGGGGCTCGAGCGGAGCGGCCGGCTCATCACCGCCGCTGCGGGGATCATGGTCGCCGTCTTCACCGGCTTCGCACTCGCCGACGTCGTGATCATCAAGTCCATCGGCCTGGGCATGGCCGTCGCGGTCGCGCTCGATGCGACGCTCGTGCGCGCGCTCATCGTGCCCGCCGCGATGCGACTCCTCGGCGATCTCAACTGGTGGGCGCCGGCGCCGATCGCGCGCGCGCATCGGTGGCTGTTACTTCCACGCTGAGTAACGAAATCGATTTTTCGGTGTGGCTGGCACCGCTCTTGCCGCCTTCTCTGGTGGGCCCAAGGGCCCGACATTAGGAGGATCACTTCATGAAGGACTCAAAGCACGACAAGATGGAAGGCAAATGGACCGAGGCCAAGGGCAAGGTCAAGGAAGAGGCCGGAAAGCTCGGTGGCGACCGCTCGACCGAGATCGGCGGCAAGCTTGAGCAGGTCAAAGGCAAGGGCCAGCAGGTCATCGGCGAAGTCAAGGAAGACGCCGAGGACGTCAACCGCCCGTAGCTCCTGACCAACCAGCGATCTAGGGCGCCAAGCGCACAATTACTCGGTGCGTTTGGCGCCTTTCCTTTTGCTCTTGTTCGCCGCGGTCGCCGCGTGTGGCTCACCTGCGCAGGGTCCAGGCGGCCCGCCCGTGCCCGCGGCAACTGCCGGCGGGGACATCGAGGAGATCTCGCTCGAGATCTCCTCACTCATGTGAAGCTCCTGTGCGTCACAGGTCGTGACGGGTAGTCGGAAGATCGAGGGAGTGGTCGATGTCCGCATGGAGCAGATGGAGAACAAGCTGACGCTGCGGTTCGATCGTCGCGTGACCACGGCCGATCGGGTGACAGCGGCGGTGCAGGCGGTCGTCGATAACATCGAGCAGTAGCGTCGCGCGCAGGCTCGTCGCGCACCACGCCGACGCGATCGGACACGCTCTCGGCCGGCTCTCGTTCGCGCGTCCGCGTTTCCGCGACGGCTGCTTCCTGTATGTAAGCGACCGCGGCCTCGCGCATCTCGTCCTGACCCGCCGTGGCTACGCCGCGATCACGCTCGGGCACGTCCTCGTATTCGCGCGCGAGCCTACCGACGCGCTCTGGAAGCACGAGATCCGGCACGTGAAGCAGTACGAGCGGCTCGGACTCGCGTTCCTGCCGCTGTATCTGCGGCTCTATGCGAAACACGGATACGCGGCACATCCATTGGAGCGCGACGCATCTGAAGTGGCTACGCTTTTCGAGTGACGCCGTACGACATCGCCATCCTCGGCGGCGGCCCCGGTGGCTACGTCGCGGCGCTGCACGCCGGCATCAAAGGCGCGCGCGTCGCGCTGATCGAGCGCGACCGTGTCGGCGGCATCTGCGTCACCGTCGGCTGCATCCCATCGAAGGCGATGCTCGATTCCAGTCACGCGTACTGGGTCACGACGCATGGCGAGGAGCACGGGATCATCGTGCAGGGAGCGCGCTTCGACCTGACCAAGGCCGTGGCGCGCAAGGACGCCGTCGTCGCGCAGAACGTCGCGGGCGTCGAGCAGCTGCTGAAGGCGCGCAAGGTCGACCTCATCAAGGGGGACGGCACGCTCGTGTCGCCGACGCAGCTCAAGGTCCGGACGGCGAGCGGCGAGCAAGCGGTCGAGGCGAAGAACGTCATCGTCGCGACCGGGTCGAAAGTCGGCATGCCGCCGATCAAAGGACTGGCGGAGTCCAAGCCGCTCGACAACGTCGGCGCGCTTTCGCTCACGACCGCACCGAAGCGCCTCATCGTGATCGGCGGCGGCGCGATCGGGCTGGAGCTCGGCACGTTCTTCGCGGAGCTCGGCTCCGAGGTCACGGTCATCGAGATGCTCGCTCAACCGATCGGATACGCGGATCCCGAGCTCGTCCGGCTCCTCGTGCGCGCGCTCGGGTCGCGCGGCATCACGATCGTGACCGAGGCGCGCGTCACCGAGGTGTCCCGCTCCGGTGGCACGGTGAAAGTGACCGCCGACGTCGGCGGGGCCGCGAAGACGTTCGAAGGCGACGATGTCCTGCTCGGCGCGGGTCGCGTCGCCAACTACAGCGGCGTGGAGCAGGCGGGCCTTGCGACGAACAAGCTCGGCATCACCGTCGACGAGCACATGCGGACGAGCGTGAAGGGCATATGGGCGATCGGGGATTGCATCGGCGACCCACGCGCTCCCAAGCTCGCGCACGTCGCGTCGACGCAGGGTGAGGTCGCGGTCGACACCATCCTCGGCGAAGAGGCGGCGATGGATTACGACGTCGTGCCGAACGTGGTGTACACGCATCCCGAGATCGCGCAGGTCGGGCTCACCGAGGCTCAGGCGAAGGAGAAGTACGGCGAGGACGTGAAGGTCGCGCGCTTCTCGTTCAAGGCATCCGGTCGCGCGCGTGCGCTCGGCGAGAGCGACGGCGTGACCAAGATCGTCGCGGCGGGGAAGGACCAGCGCATCGTCGGTGTCCACATCGTTGGACCGCAGGCCAGCGAGCTGATCGCCGAGGCGACGCTCGCGCTGCGCCTCGAGGCGACGACCGACGACGTGATCGCGACGATCCACGGCCATCCGACGCTCGCGGAGACCTTCCGTGAAGCCGCACTCGTCGCGCGGGGGAGACCGATCCACACGGCTCGATAGGCTCGAACGTCCGCGATAATTGACGCGGGCCGTTAGCTCAGTGGATAGAGCAGCGAGCTTCTAACTCGACGGTCGCAGGTTCGATTCCTGCACGGCCTACTGATTGATGCGATACGAACTGATCATCTTCGATTGCGACGGCGTGCTCGTGGATAGCGAACGTGTGGCGGTCAAGATCGAGTCGGAAGGACTGACCGCGCTCGGGTGGCCACTGAGCCACGAAGAGGTCATCGAGCGATTCGTCGGGCGCTCGTCCGCGTACGGTCACGCGGAGATCGTCGCGAAGCTCGGCAGTGCGATCGCGGAGTCATGGTCGGCGGAGTTCCGGCGCAGGTACCGGGCTGCCCTGGAGGCCGAGGTCGTCGCTGTTGAGGGCGTGGTCGAAGCGCTCGATCAGATTGACACCCCGACATGTGTCGCATCGAGTAGTGAACACGACCACCTTCGTCTCGTCTTGGGTCGGACCGGCCTGTACAGCCGGTTCGAGGGCAGGATCTTCAGCGGCACGGAGGTCCAGAACGGAAAGCCGGCACCAGACCTGTTCTTACACGCCGCCGCCAGCCTCGGTGTACCGCCATCAGCGTGCGCCGTCATCGAGGACAGCCTTCCGGGGATCCTTGCGGCCCAGGCAGCAGGCATGGATGCGTACGCGTATCTCGGCGGCGTGACGCCGCCCGATCGCCTTCGGCTGCCAGGTGTAATTCCGATCGCGCACATGCGAGATCTTCCGAGCCAGTTGCGGAGTCGCCGTGGCTAGACACCTAGCCGTCGAGGGCATGGTCTAGTTGGGTTTGGGCATGTCGCGAGCTAGGGCAATGCCGCACTCGATCTGTTCGACGAAGGCGCGGTACTCAATGTCCGTCGTCTGCCCGGTGAGGTCTGTCCACTCGCGGAATTCGCCACGCTCGATCGGGACTCTCAAGAAGTCAAAGAGGAACAAGAAGACGCGGCGAGAGGACGTGACGACGATGCCGAGGAGCATGTTGGTGTCCTCGCTGTGGAGCTGAACCAATAGCGCGCGGTCTGCCTGGATCCCTCTACCCACAAGGAGCTCGCGCAGCCGCGGGTACGGCGACTTGGCGCTTGTGCGGAAGTCAGCGGTCAACTCCGTCACTTCGGCGCGTAGCCGGGCTACATCCCCAGGCGTGGGCTTCTTCTCGTCAAACACGTGCGAAGGCTACGTCCAGCGGGCCGGCGCAGCGGAGCTACCCCTTTCGGGCGATGCATTCGTAACGCGTGAGGTAGAACGCGAGGCATACAGTTGAGTCCGTGGCCGTGACCCCGCCTGACGCCTTGGTCGAAGAGCTGTGGCAGGTCGCGCGCGGGCTATGGATGCCGGACCACCCGTGGTTCAATGGCATCGTCGACCATCGCTGGACCCGCGAGCAGATCATCCTTGGAGAGATCCAGCACTACCTGCGAGTGCGCACCAACCCGATCTTCTTCGGGTACATCGTCACCAACGTCGCGAGCGAGCGGAACTATGACCTGATGGACGTGGTGATGGAGAATTTCATGGAGGAGCTCGGCGGTGAGCGCACGCACGTCGACATCATGCTGCAGTTCCTCGAGGAGGCCGGCATCACGCGCGAGCAGGCTGATCGCGCCGATCCGGCGCCTGGCACGCTCGCGGCGATCGAGATGATCCGTTCCGGCTGCCAGAACCGCAGTGCGCTCGAAGGAGTCGCGCTGCTCTCGTACGTCGAGGCGATGCACGGCGGACCCGACGGCGCCGCTGCGAGAGTGTTCAAGGAGCTCGTCGGCCACTACGGGTTCAGCAAGCGCGCTGCCGCCACGTACGAGCTGCACGCTGAGCAGGACACCGGGCACGGCGATCGTCAGATCGCGATGATCCACAAGCTCGCACGCGATGAGGTCACGCAGGACAAGGTCCGGCGCGCGGTGCGGCTCGGCTGCGAGGCCTTCAACTTCGAGTGGGACGGGCACGTGCAGGCGATGACAGGGCAGCGCGACATCTACTGGTCGGGGAAGACGCCGCTCAACTTGCGCCATCCGGAAGTCCGGCTCCCCAAGGACTGAGCTCGGCACTTTGACGGCGCCGTCGTCCAGTGGCGTCACAGCCCTTGCCGCCGTCCTCGTGATCCTCGCGGGGGCAGTCGCTGCGCTCTACCTGGTTCGAGCGCAGACTCCATCCACGACCGCGTCGAGCCCGAGCCCCAGTCAGCCGGCACCCACCGCGCCGCCCAGTGCGGCCGTGTCGGCAGGGGCATCTCCGGATGTATCGACTGTTCCTGATCAGGTCACCATCAACGGCCGCTCCTATCGCATCGCTCCCGCATCGGCGTCGGGCAGCTATCTGTGGCGTGACTTCATGCCTGTGTCGCCGACGGGTGGCCGTCCGCTCATGGCCTCGATCCGGGTCGTGGCTGAAGATG
>DATEZK010000106.1:0-7821 GCA_035255665.1 Candidatus Limnocylindria bacterium | reverse complement strand
AGCAGCGAGGCCGAAGCCGTCGCGCTGTGGTCGAGCCTCATGCCGTTCGCGAACGGCGCGGGAAGCAGGACCGGCTTGCGGTCGGTGAGCAGGTACACGTCCGCTTCGATGCGATCGTCGGCAGCCTTGCCGGTGCCGAGGATGCGCAGCGGGACCCATGGGTTGTTCGTCGGCATCGTGATGTGAACGGGCGTGCCGTCGCCGATCTCCTGACCCTTCGCCTTCGCGGCGTCGGCGTCGAAGATCGCGGCCATGAAGATCGGGCTGCGAGCCGCGTAGAAGTCGAGGACCTCGGGGGCATCCGGCGGGAGACGGAAGCCGTGCTCGGTGGCCCAGCGTCCGACGGACTCGCCGCCGCCCTTGAGCACGGTGATGTCGAGCGCGTCGATCTTGACCTGCATGAGGACCTGCGCGTCTTCGGCCGAGCCGGCGGCCGTCGCGAACGCGACAGGCGAACGCAGGCGCTTGGCGAACTCGGTCTCGCGGATCAGGCGCTGGAGGGTCCAGTCGCCGCCCTTCTCCACGAGGGTCGGGACAGCCGGGAGCGGAACGAGCGACCCGAACTGGCCGCTACCGCCCTGGAACTTGAACGAGGTGACGTAGTGCTCGATGCCGTCGTGGTACCCGGCGAAGGTGGTCGTGCGGAGCAGATTGACCGCGCCGTTGGGGCCGATAAGGCCCGCGCAGGCCGCGGCCGGCTGGGATGTGGCGATGAGCGCGGCGACGAGGACTGCCGCGCCTGCGATGAACCGTCTCATACCGTCGTCCTCCTTCCGGCTATGACCGGATGGCGGTTAGACGCCCGCCCGCCCGGAAGGTTCCCGGCCGCCCCCCGCGATGATTGCTCCGTGAAAGGGCGGTGGTCGGTGCTCGTGCGCCTGTTGCTGGTCTCGGCCGCAGCCGGGGCCATCGGGCTCACGATCGACATGGTTTCACTCTTCACGAACACCGCGAGCGGACTCCTCGCGGCGGGCCCATATGCCATTGCGGCGGTGCTCTTCCTGGTGTCGGCTTGGTTCGTTCGGGTGGATGAGTGGCGCGCCCGCCTTCTCGCAATCAGCGCCGCGATCCTCGTTGCGTCGTGGGTCGTCGCCCTCGGTTACGGCCCCCGCGAGGTCGCCTCGCGGGCGATCTCCGTCGTCGCCGCGATCGCGGCGACGGCCACGCTCGTCGGCGTAGCGACACGTTGGCTCGGTGTGACGCTCGCGGTCCTTGTCCCCGCTGCCGCGGTGCTCATCTACGTGATGTTCGTGCACCCACCACTCGGGCTGATCGCGATCTACGCGGTGGCGGCGATCGGTGTCAGTGCGGCCGTCTTGGCGTTACTGCCCCGTTCCGCTCGACGTCTGCCTTACCTCGCGTTCGCCGCGATCGCGCTCGCGGCCTGGTTAGCGGGCGTACTCCTCTTCTTCCTGGCCTACCGTGCGCCGCTGTCAGCGACCTAGTCTCGAGGCGAATAGGCCGCGCAGAGCATCCCGAAGTAGGTCGGCGCCTCGTACGACAGGAATTCGCCGCGCCAGCCGTCGGCGATGGCGCCGTGCAGCATCAGCATCTGCCAGAAGCTGTCGGCCTTCGCCTCGGCGACGAACGCCGGGTTGAAACGCAGCAGCTCGCCAAGCGCATCCCGTTTCACCAGATCGACGACGCGGTCATCGAACTGCTTCGACGTCGGGCTGAAGCCGTACGGTCCCTTCGGATCGTGCGCATGCCCGTGGTCGCACGAAGCGATGAGCGCGACGCGCTTGCCCGACGTTTCAGCGGCCTCGGCGATCGCGCGACCCGCGGTGACGTGCGCCTCCCACGGAAGGTCGCGCGCGGGCGCGATCATCACGATCGGCGTCGGTTGCTCGTCGCGGCCACCCATGAAGTGGAGCGGCACCTGCGTGCCCCAGTCCATCGGGAACACCGCTGCCGACGTGTCGTTCGCGCCGTAGCTGACGGCGACGACCGGCACGCCCGCGCCGCCGATCGCGGCGGTGACGGCGATCGCGAATTCACGATCAACGCTTGCGCTCAGCGAGATCGGCGCAGTGCCGCCTTCGAGCGTGCCGGTCATTTTGCCCGCGAGGACGACGGCCATGGCGCGCTCGACGTGAACGTTATGCGGCGTGAGAACGACCGCGACCTCGGGAGATGCCGCGGCGAAGCGACGACCGAGCTCCTCCATCGCGGCTCGCGTCTTGGCCGCGAGCTCACGCTCTTCCGGCTTGCACCACTCGGCGATCGCCATGCTGCCGTGCGGCGCGATCGCGGCGAAGACCAGGGGCATCTAGCTGAGTCGGGCGGTGACCAGCGCGAGGATGATGAGTGCGCCGAGCCCGATCTGGGCGTATCCGACCTGACGCAGCCGCTCGACGATCCGACCGGCCTCTGCGGCGGCCGCGGCGTCGCCGGCGGCGGCCTTCGGCCCGAGCGTCAGCATGCGCTGGACCGACGGCACGATGACCGCGCGGGTCAGGCCGTAGAGGCCAAGCGCGAGAAGGATCCCCAGGGTGAGGACGATCGCCCAGCGCGACGAGAGCGGATCGCTGAGCTGCTGTCCTCGGCCGGTGGCGATGACATTGAGGAAACCGGTGGCGATGGTGACCTCGGCGACGCGGAGGAGATAGCGGATCTGGCGCGGCGCGAGCTGCGCCAGCACCGGACCGCGTGCCTGCGGTGGCGACGCCATGAGCGCCGGAAGCTGCACGAACAGCGTGTACAGGCCTCCGCCGATCCAGAGCACGCCGGAGAAGACGTGGAGGAACTGGATCGTGATACGGAAAAGATCGTCCACCAGCCGGGATAATGACAGGTGATGGCCACCAAGGCGGATTACTACGAGCTGCTGGGCGTCCCGCGCAACGCGACCGCGGATCAGATCCGCAGCGCATACCGCAAGCTCGCGCGGCAGCATCACCCCGACACGAGCGAGACGTCCGACGGCGGCGAGCGCTTCAAGCAGATCACCGAGGCCTACGAGGTGCTCTCCGACGTCGAGCGGCGCCAGCGCTACGACATGTTCGGGAACGGCCAGGGTCTGGGCGACTTCGGGATCGGCGATCTCTTCGAGACATTCTTCGGGAGCGAGTTCCGCCGGCGCGAGCCGCGCGGGCCGATGCGCGGCGCCGACCTGCGCATGGAGATCGAGATCGAGCTCATCGATGCGGTCAAGGGCGGTGCGCGCACGATCCGCGTGCCGCGACTGGAGACCTGCACGCTGTGCGAGGGCAGCGGCGCGGAGCCGGGCTCGAAGATCTCGACGTGCGGCACCTGCAACGGGCGCGGTGAGGTGCGGCAGGTGCAGCAGTCCGTGTTCGGCCGCTTCGTGAACGTGTCAACGTGCCCGCGCTGTGGCGGCTCGGGCAAGACGGTCGACGCGCTCTGCACGCGGTGCCGGGGCGAGGGCCGCGAGCGAAAGGACCACGAGCTTCCGCTCGACATCCCCGCGGGCATCGACGACGGGCAGCAGCTGCGCGTCGCCGGTGAAGGCGAGGCCGGCCTGCGCGGTGGTCCGTCGGGCGATCTCTACGTGTTGATCCGACTGCGCGAGCACGCGCTCTTCCGTCGCGAGGGCGACGATCTTGTTCATGTGCTGCGCGTCTCGCCGGCGCAGGCAGCGCTCGGCGTCGATCTCGAGGTGCCGACGATCGAGGGCGCCACGGCCGCGGTGAAGGTGCCCGGCGGCGCGCAGCACGGTCAGATGGTCCGGCTGCGCGGGAAGGGCGTGCCGCATCTCGGCTCGTCGGGTCGCGGCGATCAGCTCGTGTATCTCGATGTCGCGATCCCGCGCACGCTCACCAAGGAGCAGAAGGCGCTCTACCGCCAGCTGAATGACATCGAGGGCGTCCCGGAGCAGCGCGACGACGGCGATGCGCGGGGCGTCTTCGACCGCCTCAAGGACGCCATCGGCGGCGAATGACGCCGCCCACCCGCTGGCTCGAGATCGCCGTCCCCGCGCACGCCGAAGCCGTCGAAGCGGTGAGCGAGATCCTGTCGCGTGTCGGATACAACGGCATCGCGGTCGAGGTCCCACTGGTGCGCGGCCAAAGCGCGACCGACCACACCGTGAAGGCGTACGTCATCGACGACGCAGATGCCTTCGCGAAAGTGTCGGACGTGCGCGACGCGCTAGGGCATCTCCAGGCGTTCGGCCTCGGGCCCATCGGCGAGCTCGTCGCGCGCCAGATCGACGACAAGGACTGGCTCGAGAGCTGGAAGGCCGACTTCGTTCCGATCCGGATCGGCGCGTTCCTCGTTCGCCCGACCTGGTCCGAGGCCGCGGCCGGCGACGCCGTCGAGCTCGTGCTCGATCCGGGTATGGCGTTCGGCACGGGTCTTCATCCGACGACGCAGCAGTGCCTCGAGGCGCTCTCGACCATGTCGCTCGAGGGGAAGAGCGCTCTGGACGTGGGAACGGGCTCCGGCATCCTCGCGATCGCCGCGGCAAAGCGCGGCGCCTCGCCGGTCGTGGCCGTCGACACCGACACGCTCGCCGTCGACGCCGCTCGTGAGAACGCTATGCGCAACGGCGTGGCGATCCCGGTGGCCCAGGGAAGCGCCGCTGATGTCCCGGGCCGCTTCGACGTCGTGATCGCGAACATCGTCTCGCCGGTGCTGCAAAGCATCGCTCCGGACCTCGCGGCCCGACTCTCCGGCGGCGGCACGCTGATCGTCGCGGGCATCAGCGCGCCGAACGAGGCCGCGACGCGCGAGGCGCTCACACGCGCGCGCCTCGAGGTCCTGGACCGGACCGCGCGTGACGATTGGGTCGCGCTCGCGCTGCGCCGCTGATGCATCGCTTCTTCGTGTCGACCGAGACGCTTCGCTCGGATCGCGTGACGCTCACCGGGCCGCAGGCGCGTCAGATCGCGACCGTGCTCCGACTGCGGGCCGGTGACGAGGTCACGCTCGTTGCGGACGGTGCGGAAGCGGTCGTTGCGCTCGAGTCCGTGCGGGCGACGTCGGTCACCGGCACTGTGCGCGAGCGAGGCTTCACGCCAGCGGAGCCGACGGTCGCGCTGACGCTGGCGCTGCCCGTCCTGCGCGGCGCTCACGACGAGGAGGTCATCGAGGCCGTCGCGCAGCTCGGCGCGTCGCGGATCGTCCCGTTCACCAGCGCCCGGTCCGTGGTACGGAGCCTCAGCGACGCCAAGCGCGCGCGCTGGGAGCGGATCGCGGGCGAGGCATCCGAGACTGCGCGCCGCGGACGCGTGCCATCGATCGAACCAGCGCGTGTGTGGGCCGACCTGTTCGCCGCGCTGCCGGCGCCCGTCTTCGTCGCGTGGGAGAACGAGCGGCGCGTGCGGCTACGTGACGCTCTGCCTCAGACGGCGCGCGCTCTTTCTCTTGTGATCGGGCCGGAAGGCGGCATCGCCGACGACGAGATCGCGCTCGCACGCGAGCGCGGCGCGATCACGGTCTCGCTCGGTGGTCGGAACCTGCGGAGTGAGACCGCGGCGATCGCCGCCGTCGCGCTGGTGATGGACCGGCTCAGCTAGGCCGCGCGACCTCCGCCGTCACCATCGTCATCACCTTCGCGCGACCGATTCGCGTCGATCCACGTGAGCAGCGATACCTCGGAGGTGTTGCGCGTCGATCGCAGAGCGTCGTCGGCGGAGTTCTGCCACTCTGATTCGCCGCGTAGCGCGGCGGTCCGCGGAAAGTGGATCAGGCCGCCCAACTGTCCACCTCGCTCAGCTCGCGTTTCTTACGTGGCAGCTCGCGTATCTGTCCGCGACGCAGGGTGTATCCGCGCCAAGCTGCGTAGAAACCGAAGCAGCCGCCCGAGAGGAACGCCGCCAGCGACACCAGAGGATAGAAACCGTCGAGGGGCGGCATACCTTGCCGCAGAGCACGCCGGATGCCGCGCGCCCGACAAGGACGCCGCGTAACCCTCTAAATGGCGACGATGCCCCGTTCCTGGAGCTCGCTTCGGTCGTACATCGCTCGGTTGGTGAGCACCCGCGCGAGCGGGGCTCCGGTGGCGAGATCCTCGCGGATTCCCGCGGTGAGCCGGCGAGCGAGGATCAAGGCGAGCACGATCAGACCCGCGACGACCGTGGGCGTCGTGCCCTCCTGCTCCCAGATGACCGCTGGAAAGATCGCGAAAGAGAGGATGCTCGCGAGAGGGAGCAGCCGAGTCGGCCGTGGACGGACCACTCGAACAGCGACCAAGCTTAGGTAGAGCGGGATCCCCATGATCAGCGCCGCGACCGGGTCGGCCGCGAGCGCGAAGCCCCAGCCGGTCGCGTTGGCGCGGCCGCCGTCGAACTGATGGAACACCGGCCACATCTGACCGACCAGCGCGGCGACGCCGCACGCGAGCTGCTCCTCCAGCGAGAGTCCGAGGGACCGGGCCACGACCACGGCGAGGAAACCCTTCGCGCCGTCGAGCGTGCCACCCGCGATGCCCTGCGCGAGTCCGACGCTCTTCGCGAGGTTGCCGCCGCCGAGCTTGCGCTCGCCGACCGCGCGTAGATCCACGCCGTACGCGCGCGCGACCCAGTAGGGAAAGGAGATCGAGCACAAGAGATACGTCACGACCACGGCGATTACCGCCACGTCGGTATTCTCTTGGCTGCGTGGACGACTGCCTGTTCTGTCGCATCGTGGCGGGGAAGATCCCCGCGACAGTCGTGTACGAGGACGACGACGTCATGGCGATCAACGACGTCTTCCCTCGCGCGCCGTTCCACGTGCTGGTCGTGCCGCGAAAGCACGTCGAGAGGCTGTCGGACCTTGACGACGAGCCTCTCGGAGGAAAGCTGCTTCAGACGGTCCGGCGCGTCGCCCGCCAGGGAGGCGTCGGCGACAACTTCCGGTTGGTCGTGAATAACGGCGACCACGCCGGCCAAACCGTGTGGCATCTGCACCTGCATGTGCTCGGAGGCCGGGAGTTCGCCTGGCCACCTGGCTAGCCGCACAGGCTCCGGCCGCGATCCTGTCCTGATAAAGATGCGTAACTTTACCGTGGCTGTGAAGCGACGTTCGCGGGTATCATGACCTCGGTCGGCCTCTTCAGGAGGCCGGCGTTCTGTGTCCGGCAGCCAGTCTCATAAGACCGAAGGGCGGGTGATCCATCGAACGTTGTCTGAAGTGATCGTCGGTGATGGCGAGTCATTCGAGGCCGCCCTTCGCCGTTTCAACAAGAAGATTCAGCAGGCCGGCATCCTCGCGGAAGCCCGCCGCCGTGAGTTCTACGAGCGGCCCGCCGCACGCCGCAAGCGCAAGGAAGCCAAGCGTCGCAAGCGCTAGGTCGGAGCGCTCCGGCATCGCATCCCCTCTGAAACAACGGCTCGAGAGTGATCTTCGGGCCGCCATGAAATCGGGTGACACGTTCCGCCGTGATGCGCTGCGGTTCCTGCTGGCCGCGATCCAGCGGGAAGGCGTCGATCGGCTCCAGGCGACCATCGAACGCCTGGTTGCGGAGGGCAAGGACGAAGCGGCGCGGCAGACGTATATCGCTGAGCATCGTCCGGACGATCTCGATGACGCCGGCACGACGGAAGTGCTCCAAAAGCAGGCGAAGATGCGCCGCGACTCGATCGATGCGTTCAAGAAGGGCGATCGCCCTGAGCTCGCAGCCAAGGAAGAGCAGGAGCTCGCGCTCATCCAGACCTACCTGCCCGCGCAGATGTCGGACGCGGACATGCGCGCGATCGTCGAAGCCGTCATCGCGGAGACGGGCGCCGCGGGTCCGCGCGACATGGGCAAGGTCATGCCCAAGGTGCTCGCGCAGACGAAGGACCGTGCCGACGGCAAGAAGGTCGCGGGCCTGGTCAGCGCGCTCCTGAAGGAGAAGACCCCGTCGTGAGCGCACCCGCGCAGATCACCATCCTC
>DATEZK010000105.1:0-3771 GCA_035255665.1 Candidatus Limnocylindria bacterium | reverse complement strand
CTGCAGAACCCCAACTGCGACTGACCTGAGTCGTTAGCCTACGATCCGGCCATGCCGAGCCTCGCCGACACGGAGAGCTACCTGCACGAGCACATCCCGATCTCTCGCGCCCTCGGCGTCACGGTCGTCCGAGCCGATGCTGGCGGAGTCGAGCTGCGCGCGCCGCTTGCCGCGAACATCAACCACCGCAGCACCGTCTTCGGGGGCAGCGCGATCTCGGTCGCGATCCTCGCGGCGTGGACGCTCGTCCACCTGTGGACGATGCAGCTCGGGCGGCTCGGCCGGTATCGCGTCGTCATCCGGCGCAGCGAGATGGACTACCGCGCGCCGATCGGGGGCGACTTCTCGGCGACCTGCACCCCGCCGCCGGACGTCCTGGACCGGTTCACGCGATCGCTGGAGCGGCACCGAACTGCACGCGTGGACCTGACCGCGCGCGTGTCGTCCGGCGACATCGAGGCAGGCTCCTTTGACGGGAGCTACGTCGCGATCCGCCTGGGCGAGGCCGAACCGTACTAGCTCCGTCCCGCGCTTGTCGGCGGCGTGTCAGTCGATCCGGAGTGCCATCTCCGTGAGCGCCTGAGGCGACGGCGGGAATCGAACCCGCGATGAAGGTTTTGCAGACCTCTGCCTTGCCACTTGGCTACGTCGCCTAGGAGGCGCACCGCGACGCCATCGGCGCCGGTCGGGTCCCTCAAGTTTACGGGGAAAAACAGCGACGGGCAGGCGACGTGCATACTGCCGCCGCATGCTTCCTATTGGCGACCAGGGGGACGAGCAGGGCGGCCTGCCGATCGTCAACATCGCGGTCATCGCGATCAACGTACTTGTCTTCGTCCTGCTCCAGCTCCCGAGCGATGCGTTCACGATGGCGTACAGCGCGATCCCGCTCGAGATCACGACGGGAGAGGACCTGATCGGTCCGAGTCAGATCCCGCTGCCCGACGGCACGAGTGCAACGCTCGAGCACGCCGACGGGCCGGACCCGATCTGGCTGACGCTGTTCTCGTCGATGTTCATGCACGGCGGCTGGGCGCACCTCGGCGGCAACATGCTGTTCCTCTTCATCTTCGGCGACAACGTCGAGAAGCGCCTCGGGTCTTTGATGTACATCGCCTTCTACCTCATCTGCGGACTCGTCGCCTCTTTCGCGCAGATCGCGGTCAACACCCAGTCGATCATCCCAACGCTCGGCGCATCGGGCGCGATCAGCGGCGTGCTCGCCGGCTACCTCGTGTACTTCCCGCAGAACAAGGTGCGCGTTCTGGTCGGCTTCCGCTATGTCACAGAGGTCCCGGCACTGATGATGATCGGGCTCTGGTTCTTGTTGCAGTTCATCTCGGGCATCGGCTCGATCGCTGTGACCGACGAGACGACCGGTGGCGTCGCGTACTGGGCGCACATCGGCGGCTTCGTCGCGGGTCTGGTGCTGGCATTCGCTCTACGAGCATTCGGCCGGGGGCCGACGAGACCGTTCGCGACGGCCTAGCCGCGCGCTAGAGGATCCGGGCGATCCGCTCCACGTCCTCGGCGACATCGGTGCGGCCGTCGAGGCGATAGGCGTGGGACAGCAGCTGACACTTTTCCTTCGCGGTGTCGCGGCGGCCGATCGCGCAGTCGATCTCGATGAGAAGCCGCTGCGCTTCGCGGTCGGTGAAGCCGTGCGCGATGAAATCGAGGAGCAGGTCAGACGCTGACTGCAGCTTCCCGTGGGTGAGAAGCCGACGCGCGGCGTCGAGAGTCGACTCGTTCGCGCGCTTGTCGCGCATGCCGATGAGCAGGGTCGCGCGCGTCGACGCGGTCTTCGCGGCCTCGAGATCGTTGCCCTTCGGGACCAAGTTCTTCAGCTCGCGCTCCATATCGACTGGCGGGCGCGCCACGCGTGCGGGCCGGGCGGGTGCGGCCACGGGCTCGGGTCTGTGTCCATTCGGCGAGAGGCCGGCGCGCGCGAGCAGGTCGGCCGAACCGCCGAGATCCGCGTGCTCGGCATGCGTGACGGTGCTCGCGCCGTTGAGCACGACCGTCGTCTGCGACGCGGACGGACGGGTCTTCGCCTCCGTCGCGTGCAACCGCTCGGCGAGAGGTCCGCTCTTCGTCGCGGGCGCGGCTGCCGCGGAGGGCTGAGGAGGCGCGGCGCGGAACGCGCGGGGCTCGTCGCGGAATGTCGGTGGCTCGGGTGGCATCGCTCGGGATTGCGCCGCCGGCTCAGGTCGGATGGCGGGAGGCTCTGGTCGGAGGGCGGGAGGCTCCGGTCGCAGGATGGACGGCGCGGGCTTGTGCGTCAGCGCCGCGGGACGCGACATCGCGACGGGAGACGGGATGTGCGTCGCGTTCGGTGCAGGCGCGCGCGGGGCGAGCTCGGAGCGCGCGATGATCGGGGGCACCTCCCCCGTTCGCGGCGCGGGGCCAGCAGAGCCGCCGGTCGCGGCCGCGACGCGGTCGACGATCGCACGGAGCCCGGGCAGGTCGCCGAGGGTCTCGCGCCCGTACGCGAGCTCGAGCCACGCGCGACGCGTGTCGTTCTGCGCGAGCGCCATGTCGACGAAGCGCGCGTATTCGCGGATCGCGCTCGGAAGGTCGCCCTGATTTGCCAGCGCCGCGGCGAGCCGACGATGCGCCGCGAGGTCGGACGGTGCGATCGCCACGGCCTCGAGCAGCAGAGCGACCGCCGACGCGCGATCGCCGGCCTGCGCGAATCTACCG
Source organism: Candidatus Limnocylindria bacterium (assembly GCA_035255665.1). GTDB lineage: Bacteria > Chloroflexota > Limnocylindria > P2-11E > P2-11E > CF-39. The sequence goes on along the minus strand of DATEZK010000105.1, from coordinate 1,068 downwards.
GCCGCTTCACGCAGCGTCGTGAGGGCGGCACCGATGTCCTGCTGCGCCGCCTGCGCGCGCGCGAGACCGCAGTACGCGTCGATGTCGCCGTGCTTCTCGACCAGCTGGCGATAGGCGATCTCCGAGTGCTGGGCGCGTCCACCTTCGAGAAGCTTTGCAGCCGCTTCGTTCGCGAGACGGTGACCACCGTCGGTGGCCTTCTGCGCGATGCCGCACGCCGATAGTGCGGAGGCGAGCTCTGACGCGCGCTCCTCGCCCATCGCGCGCGCGGCCTTCGTGCGCACGCGCTCGACCAGACCGGTGAGCTGAGCAGGGGTAACGGTGTTGGCATTCACGCCGAGTGCGTGGAATTCTGCGGAGAGGAAAGTTTGCGCGGCGGGCCCGAGGTAGCCCTTGGCTACACCGAGCAGCTGCTGCGCAAACGCGTTCAATCTTCGCCCGAGGTCGCGTCGTCTGATAGCGCGTAGAAGCGGAGGGCGTTCAGCATCCGATCGAATGCCGACGCAACCTCGCGCGTGATGTCGTCGCCGGAGCGGGTGTCGAACTTCGCGTAGCGCAGATCGACGTCGCCGGTGGAGACCATCGTCGCCTCGCCCACGAGGCGCCGGAGTGGCCGGACGAGCGAACGTGTCAGTAGCACGCCGATGACGACCGACAGGAGCAGACCGACGACGACCATGCTCATCGCGTTAAGGGTCGCGTCGTCGGCGGACTTGGTGTACGTGGCGATCGGAACGGCGAGGATGTACGCCCACGGCTTGGCCGTGAGACGCGTGACGACGCCTCGCTGCTCCGACGACTCCGTGCCATAGGAGAACTGCGCGGACGTCGTGATGCCCCGCGGCAGCTTGTCGAGCACGGTCTTCAGCGTCGGGAGCGGATCGATGATGAGCTGCTCCGGCGTCTTCAGTCCGAAGCGCCTGTCGGCGACCAGCTTCTTGACGGTCTCGTCGTCGATCGCCGCGATGGGCTTGTAGATGAGCGACTCGGCCTGATCGCGATGCCCCTTCGTCTCCGACACCGCGAGACGGATGCCGTAGTCGTCGACGAGGAAGCCGTGAGCGCCAT
>DATEZK010000104.1:0-2941 GCA_035255665.1 Candidatus Limnocylindria bacterium | reverse complement strand
GCTGCGCGATCTTCAGATCGTCGGGCCGGACGCCATTCACCGGAGAGATCGCGCCGTGGAGCACGTGATAGCGACCCTTGTACTGACCGGTGCGCTCGATCGCGAGGACGTCGAGCGGCTCCTCCACGACGCAGACGAGCGCCCCATCGCGCTCGTCCGACGAGCAGATCACGCACGGATCCGCCTCGGCGATGTTGAAGCAGACCGAGCAGTAGCGCAGGTCGGTCTTCACCGAGCGGATCGCGGCCGCGAGCGCGTCGGCGTCCGGCAGTGGCGTGCGCAAGATGTGATACGCGAGGCGCTGCGCGGTCTTCGGCCCGACTCCGGGCAGCTTCGAGAGCTCGTCGATGAGACGCGCGAGCGGGCGCGCGAGGGCGCTCGGCATCACATACCGGGGATCTTGAGACCGCCGGTCACGCCGCCGAGCCGCTGCGCGGCGAGCTCGCGTGACTTCTTGAGCGCGTCGCCGAAGGCCGCGAGCACGAGATCCTGAAGCGTCTCGATGTCGTTCGGATCGACGGCGTCCTTCTGGATCTTCACGGACTTGATGTCCTGCGTCCCGGTCAGCACCACGACGACCGCGCCACCACCTGCGGTTCCCTCGACGGTCGCGGCCGCAAGTTCTTCTTGTGCCTTCGCCATGTTCGCTTGCATCTCGCGAGCCATCTTCTGTAGGTCGCCCATGTTCTTCATCACTCGATCTCCAAGATCCGTTCTGGACGCCGGAATGTCTCGAGCGCCGCGCGAAGCATCGGATCTTCCGCCGGCGACGGCGCATCCGCGGGCAGCGTTTGCACGACGCAGCGCACGCGCACGGTGAGTCTGAGACGCTCGGACAATCCTTGCTCGAGCTCGACGCGATTTCGATCCTGCCAGTACGCCCGCGCGAAATCGTTGTCGAATCCGATCACGACGGTGCTGCCGTCGACCGTGACCGGCTCTGCTTTCGCGAGCTGCGACGCCTTTCCGACGCTCGACTCCTTCACGTGGGCCACCATCTCGACCCAGGCCTTCTGCACGTCGGCGAGCGTGAGCGTGCCGGTCTGCGCTCGGTGCGCCGCGAGGTCGATCACCTCCGAACGCTCACGCGTGCGCTCCTGCGCGCGCGGCGCCGTGCCGCGGTCCTGCGTGCGCGTCGGCGTGCCGCGGTCCTGGGCGCGCGTCGGCGTGCCGCGATCCGCCGGCGCCGCGGTCGAACGCGACGAGGACGTCGCCTCGCGTCGCTGTGGTGCCTGTGTCGCGGGTCCGGTGACGCCGGGCTGCGTCACGAGGTCGAGGATCGCGAGCTCCAGCGGCAGAGGCGTGCCCTCGCTCGTCTTGAGGTGCTGCTCGGTCTCGATGAGACGCTTCGCGATCGCCGCGAGCCGTGGCAGCTGGAACTTCGGCGCCTGCTCCCAGATCTTCGCGGCGACACCCTCGCTCGCGGTCTCGGGCGGCTTGCCCTGTGCGTTCGCGAGCACGAGGGCTCTGGTGTGATCGATCGCGCGCTTCACGAAGAGGCGCAGGTCGCGGCCCTCGTCGACGAGCTTGCCAACGATGCGCACGCCCGCGGCGCCGTCATTCGCGGCAAGCGCGTCGAACAGCGCGGACGTCTCCTCCCATTCGGAGACGCCGAGCAGCTCGTCGACGTCGGCCAGCTTGACGCCGCCCTCGGAGAACGCCGCCACCATCTCCAGGACGCTCTCGGCATCGCGGAGCGAACCCTGCGCGTGGCGCGCGATCGCCTCCAGCGCCGCCGGCTCGACCTTCAGCCCCTCCTGCTCGCAGATCTTCGCGAGCTGCGCGACGACGCCCTTGTACGGGATCCGCCGGAGGTCGAAGCGCTGCGTCCGCGAGACGATGGTCGCGGGGATCTTTCCGGACTCCGTCGTCGCCAGCACGAAGATGGCATGCGGCGGTGGCTCTTCCAGCGTCTTCAGCAGCGCGTTGAAGGCCTCGCTGGTGAGCTGATGAGCCTCATCGATGACATAGACCTTGTACTGGCCCTGCGACGGGGCGAACCGCACCTTGTCCCGCAGGTCGCGCATCTCGTCGATACCGCGATTGGATGCGGCGTCGATCTCGATGAGATCGAGGAAGTTGCCGTCGCGGATCGCGACGCAGTTCTCGCAGCGATCGCAGGGCTCGCCGTCCTTCGCCTTCGTGCAGTTCACGGCCTTCGCGATGAGCCGCGCGATCGTGGTCTTGCCGATCCCCCGCGAGCCGGCCAGAAGATATGCGTGCGCGACCTGGCCCGAGCCGATCGCGTTCTTCAGCGTGCGGGTCACATGCTCCTGTCCAACGATGGCGGCGAATGTCTGCGGGCGATAGCGCCGATAGAGGGCAGAGCTTTCGGGCACGACTCAACTCTAGAGAGGAACGACCCGCTGCGCGAGGACAACGACATTCCAAAGGAAAGAATGGCCGTGCACCCTCCGTTGATGACGGACATCACGGACACGCACACGCCGCACAGCTCGGATCAGGCTTGCCTGCGGCACGCGACGGCGACCGCTTACCGCTGCTTCCTTCCGGATCTGACGGGGTTCACGGACCGACGCTGCACAGGACCCGATCGTCAACGCCACGCGACGCACGCAGGACCCGCGACGCCGGACCTAGGGAGGGAATTCAGCCCCGCTAGAGCGGATTGCGGGTACAGGGCACCGCTAGCTCCCCGCCTAGCACGACCATCACCAATGGTATCGGCTAGCGGTCGCGCGCGATGATCTGATCCGCGACCTCGCGCAGGTCCTTGCCCCACACGTCCGGCTTCTCGAGCAGCGGATTCCACAGCGCGCCCGGGCGCGCGACGAAAGCCGCCGCGCAGCCCGCGCGCATCGCACCGGCGACGTCCCACGCGTGCGCCGCGACAAGACGAACGCGACCGAGCGGCACGCCGAGCTTGCGCGCCGCGGCGGCGTACGCCTCGGGCGCGGGCTTGAGCCGCTTCGCGTCGTCC
>DATEZK010000103.1:0-4329 GCA_035255665.1 Candidatus Limnocylindria bacterium | reverse complement strand
GAACGTTGCTCGTGGACGTGACGCTCGAGGCTTCGAGCGGACAGCAGCGAGCGAAGCTGAAGCGCGCGCTTCGGCACTCCGGCGATCCCGCGACGCTCGTTCGGGACGATGACGACCTCGTCGCAGCGCTCACGGACCTCGGCGGCCACCGGGGCGGCCTGGTGTCCGCGCTGAGCGAAGGCGAGGAGCGATACCGAGTGCGGCGCTGGAAAGCTCGTGATGAGGCCGTGCACACGGATGGGTCCGCCGGCCAGCCGAGAGGGCACATACGGGCTGACCACCAGAACGCGCAGGCGGTCGAGCACCGCCCTATGCCGGGGTCGCGACCGACGGGACCATCGGCGCGGAAGCCAGTGCGGCGGACTCGTTCGTGGCGAGGAATTGCTCGATGACGCGGACTATCCGTTCCGCCGCGTGTCCGTCGCCGAAGAGAGCGCGCGGGGTCGCCATCACGGAATACGCATCCGGGTCGCGGAGAAGCGTCCCGACGCGACGCGTGATCGTGGTCGGATCCGTTCCGACCAGCTCCGCCGCACCGGCCTCGATCGCTTCCTGCCTTTCGGTCGTCTCGCGCATGATCAGCACGGGCTTGCCCAGAACGGTCGCTTCCTCCTGGAGGCCACCCGAGTCGGTGAGCACCAGGTACGCCTCGTCCATGTAGCGGAGCAGCTCGGGGTAGCTGACCGGCGGGAGCAGGCGGATCCGCGGAGTCGTGCCGAGGGCGGCGCGCACGGGTCCGGTCACGAGCGGATTCGGATGGACCGGATAGACGATCTCCACGTCCCGGTGTTCGGCGACGAGCATCTGGAGCGCCGTACAGATCCGCTCGAGCGGCGCGCCGAGGTTCTCGCGCCGGTGGGCGGTCACGAGGATCGATCGGGTGGGGGGGTTGCAGGGGGTTCTCCCCCTGCGATGACTCGACCGGATCCAGTGGACGGCGTCGACGACCGGATTCCCGGTGAGGTGCACGCGGTCGGGCGTGACGCCATCGGCGATCAGACGGTCCGCGGCGCGTCCCGTCGCCGCGAAGTGCAACGTCGTGAGCTGCGTGACCAGCCGGCGATTCAGCTCTTCCGGAAAGGGATCGTAGATGTTGTCGGTGCGCAGACCCGCCTCGACGTGACCGACCGGAACGCGCTCGTGGAAAGCGGCCAGCGCGGAGGCGACAGCGGTCGTCGTATCGCCCTGCACGAGCGCGAGCTGGGGCCGGACCTGCCTCAGGACCGGTTCGATCCGTTCCAGCACCGCGGCGAAGACGCCGGACGCGGTCTGGTGCTGCTTCATGATGTCGAGGTCGTAGTCGGGCGCGATCTCGAACAGCCGCAGGACGTCGTCGACCATCTCGCGGTGCTGCCCGGTGACGCAGATGACAGGCTGCACCTCTGGTCGGGCAGCGGCCAGCCGTTTGATGACCGGGGCCAGCTTGATGGCTTCCGGGCGCGTGCCGATCACGACCAGGACCCGCTGCTCCATTGGGGCCGAAGCTAGGCCTCCCGTGTTGCGCCGGGCATGCGAGTCGGATGTAGACGGACACGCCCGGACCGCCTCCCGCGCCACGGCTCAAGGGCGCGCCACATCGAGTCTCAACGCGCGGCCGGGACGATCTCCCCGTGCTGGAGCGACTGCGTGTCTCCGCTATGCCCCTTCCGGGGGCCGGCCTGCCGCCGACGGTGTCGGCCCCGCCGTTCGCTGTGGGACAGCCGCTCCAACAGAAAGAGCACGTACGTGCCGACCTCCGGCCGAGCAGCGCAGATCTGTTCGACTGGCTCTTTTCCGGAACGCTCGCTCATCCGAGCGGCGGCATCGCGGGATGGCGCGAGCGCCGTACCGGCCGGCTTTCCGACGAGTACCCCGAGATCTCCGGCTACTTCCTCAGCGCAGCCGTGTTCGCGGACGCGACCGACAGCAAGGCGGCGATCCGCGCTGCCGACTGGCTCTGCGAGCGCATCGAGAACAACGCATCCGCGTCGCGCCGCGTCGACGGCTCCGCCATCTATAACTTCGACCAGGGCATCATCGCGGCCGGCCTGATCAAGTACGGCGTGCGCACCGGGAAGGCGCGCGCGGTCGCGGCCGGCATCCGTGCGGCGTCGCGCCTGCGAGACCAGGTGAACGAGCTCGGCCACCTTGTGCCGCTCGATCCGACCGGTGGCCCGCACGGACGCCCGGCAACGTGGTCGACCGTCGGACGCCTTCATCTCGCGAAGACGGTGCAGTGCCTGCTCCTGGCCGCCGAGCTCGGTGTCGCCGGGATGCGCGAAGCCGCGCGCAGGATCATCGACGACGTCAGCAGCGAGTTCTCCCTCGCGAGCGATGGGCTTCGTGATGACGCCGGCCGGATCAACCTCCATGCGACGTGCTACACGCTGGAGGGGCTGTGGATCTGGGACGCCGCGGAGCATCGAACGACGGGTCTCGCGGCGATCCTCCACGCGGCGCTGGGCGAGTTGTTGCCGAACCGGCTCCCCTCCGGCGGTTTCCCGCGTCTCGCGGCCACCGCCGCGAGCCGGGAGCAGAGCGACGTGCACGCGCAGGTCGTCCGCCTCGCCGCGCTCCTGGGTCACACGTCGACGGTCGCGCCGTCCATCGCGCGCCTGCGCGGCGTGGCCAGTCCGGCCGGTCGCGGCTGGTCGGTGCCGTATGAACCGCAGGCCGCGGAGGTCCACGAGAACGCGTGGGCCACGATGTTCGCGGCGCAGGCGCTGGCGCTGGTCGATGGCCCGCCGGAGCTCGAGTGGTGGGAGCTGATCTGACGCTCGCCGGGCCGAGCCACGTCCGAATTGGCCAGGGCAGCCTCATCGACGACGACGTCCGCCTTGGCGGCGTTCATGCGCACGTCGCTCCGCGTCCGATCGAGATCGGCAAGGGTGCGCGTGTCCGCGGCGGCTCGACGATCGACGACGGCGTGCGGATCGGGGATCGACTCGAGACGGGCACCAACGTCTTCATCGGCGAAGACACCGTCATCGGCAACGACTGTCACATCGAGAACAACACCATCATCGAGGCCGGCTGCACGCTCGGTGATCGCGTGCGCGTCCAGGCGAACTGCTACGTGGCGGCGTACACGACGATCGAGGACGACGTCACGATCGGCCCCGGCGTCGGCCTGGCCAGCGACCCACACCCCGGCAGTGACAACCATGCATGCATGCGTGGTCCGACGATCGAGCGCGGCGCGCAGATCGGCATGAATGCGACGATCCTTCCCTTCGTCACGATCGGTCAGCGATCGGTCGTGGGCGCTGGGAGCGTGGTCACGCGTGCGGTGCCTCCCGAGCTGGTCGTCGCCGGAAATCCGGCGCGCGTCCTCAAGTCCGTCTCAGAGGTGAGCTGCCCGTTGGATCTCGAGGCTGGTGAGTACATGCGCGTCGCGGAGACGCCGACGTCGGAAGAAAACGGCGCCAGAACCTAGAACTGGAAGTAGAAGAAGGCCTCGTTTCCCTGTGGTGCCGCGGCTGAGGCCACGACGATCGCGACCGACGCCGCAACTCCGACCGCGACCGGACGCAGCCGCCACTTAGGCATCTGCAGCGCCGGCCACCACCCCTCGCGTGAGGCGATCCACGTCAGGAGGAGCGCTGCGGCCGTGCCCAGGACGAAGAGCGAAGCGCGGAGCGACTGCGTTCCCGCGCCGGAGCCCTGGCCGAGCATCGCGCGCACCATGACACCGGCCGAGTCGAAGTCGGGACACCGGAAGAACGCGAGGCTCACGAGGTAGAAGAGCATCGTGAAGAGCCAGCCGCCCACGGCGAGCGGAACGCTCGGCCGGAGCGGGAATCTCTTCGTAAGCACGTGCTGCACCGCGAGCCCGATCCCCCACATCGCGCCGAACGCGGCGTAGTGCCAGGCGGCGCCGTGCCACAGGCCGGCGACCACCATCGTGAGGAACAGGTTGCGCATAACGAGCAGGGTCGGCCGCCGCGATCCACCAAGCGCGAAGTACACGTAATCGCGTAGCCAGGTGGAGAGGCTGATGTGCCACCGCCGCCAGAAGTCGGCGAGAGAAGTCGCGAGATACGGCATGTTGAAGTTGATCGGGATGCGGAATCCGAAGAGCGCCGCCGAGCCGCGGGCGATGTCGGTGTAACCGGAGAAGTCGAAGTACACCTGCAGCGCGAACGCGAGCATCGTTATCCACGCGTCGGTCGTGCCGATCGCGCCGTCACTGGCCGCGCGAACGCCTTCGTTGACCCACGGAGCGATACGGTCGCCCAGCAGGACCTTCTTGGTGAGCCCGCGGCCGATGAGCCAGAGCCCCTCCCGCGCGAGCTCTGTATCGAAATGCCCGATCGACGCGAGCGAGGGGACGAACTGCTGGAAGCGCTT
>DATEZK010000102.1:0-4485 GCA_035255665.1 Candidatus Limnocylindria bacterium | reverse complement strand
GCTACCTCGAGCAGGTCGGAATCGCGACGCCGCGGACGATCATCGCGCATGGGGTGCACGTCGACGACGCGGAGCTACAGATCCTGCGCGAGAGCGGGAGCGCGGTCACGCACTGTCCGTCTTCGAACCTCAAGCTCGGCTCGGGCGTCGCGGACGTCGTCCGCCTGCGACAGGCGCGGATCACCGTCGGGATCGGCGCCGACGGGGCTGCGTGCAACAACGAGCTCGACGGCTTCCAGGAGGTGCGCCTCGCGACGCTGCTCGCGCGCACCTTGCGCGGGCAGGGCGCGCTCACCGCGGCCGACGCGCTGGTGATGGCGACGCGCGACGGAGCGCGGGCGCTTCACATGGAGGAGGAGACGGGCTCGCTCGTGGCCGGACGCCGCGCCGACATCCTCGTCATCGACAGCGAGCGGCTCGCGGGCCCGGGCGGTGATCCCGTCGCGCGGATCGTCTTCGGCGGTGGTTCGCGCGGCGTGCGCGATGTCCTGATCGACGGAACGTTCATCGTGCGTGGCGGCGCGCCACTCCTCTTCGATCCGACCGAGGTCCGTGCGAAAGCTGCAGAGGCGCTACCCGCGCTGCTTGGAAGGGCGAAGGTAGCCTAGCTCGCGCTGGCGCTCATGCCGTGCGACGTCGCAGCCTGCACGCGGTGCAGCAGCTGCGTGAAGTCGAACGGCTTTGGGAGCATGGCGTGGATGCCGGGGAGCGCGTTGCGCCTCGGCGCGACCGCGGACACGACGATCACCGGAGGATGTTCGCCCGGAAGCTTGCGCATCTTCGCGTAGAACTCGTAACCGTCCATGACCGGCATCATGAGATCGAGAAGGATCACGTCGGGATCCCAGGACAGCCAGCGCAGCGCATCACTGCCGTCAGTCGCGCACGCAACTTCGTAGCCCTCTTCGCGGAGGAGGATCGCGTAGAAGTCTCGAAGGTCCGCGACGTCCTCGACGACAAGCACTCGCTGGGGCGGAGTGCGACTTCTCATCGAGCGATGATGGACCTTCGTCGGCGACCCTGTATACCGGAACGTTCGACAACGTGCGCCTGCTTGTGCGGTCGGCGTGTTAGCGAGTGTGCGACAAACGCCAACCTGACGCTTACGCGCGGGCGCGCTAATCGATTGCCGGGCGGGCGAGCGCCTTCAGAGTGATGACGCTGTAGGCGGCCACTGGCCGCGAGTAGCCCTTCAGCGCGACCTCGCCGAGACTTTCCGATTCGACCGATCCTTCGATCGCCGAGAAGACACGCTGACTCACCAGGATCTGACCCGGTTTCGCCTCGGCCGAAAGCCGCTGCGCGAGATTGGTCACGTTGCCGACGGCGCCGTAGTCGTAGCGGCCCTCGAAGCCGATGCGGCCGAGCGTCGCGTGACCCATCGCGATGCCAGCGCCGAATCCGAGCGAATGCCCGCGCTTCTTCCACTTCTCGAAGAGCTCGTCCATCCGCGTGCGCACAGCGAGCGCCATACCAACTGCGCGCAGCGCGTGGTCGTCCTGCGTCACAGGGTCGTTGAACCAGACCATGACGCCGTCACCGGCGAAGTGCTCGAGCGTGCCCTCGTGACGGAACACTGCGGCGCCGACTGCCTGGTGATAGTCACGCAGCACCGCGAGCGACTCTTCGGGCTCCGCGGTCTCTGAGAACGTCGTGAAGCCGCGCAGGTCGCAGAACACAACGCTGATCTCGCGACGGTGCGGCTGCAGAAGGGCCTCCTGCGACAGCACGAGCTCGGCGATCTGGGGTGACAGGAATCGCCGCAGCCGCCCAACGCGCTCGATCTCCTCGACCTGATCGCGAACGCGAGCCTCGAGCGTGCGATTCCATTCCGCGAGCTCATTCGACTGCTGTTTGATCGTGTCGTGATATTCCTTGAGACGCAGGAGGGAGCGCACGCGGGCCAGCAGCTCGAGCTGATTGAACGGCTTGGCGATGAAGTCGTCGGCGCCTGCCTCCAGAGCCTGCACGCGCTCCTGATCGCCGCTCGCCGTGATCATCACGATCGGGAGGAAACGTGTCGCGGGATCGTCGCGCAGGCGACGGCAGACGTCGTATCCGTTGAGGCCCGGCATGACGATGTCGAGGAGAACGAGATCCGGCTGCACAGTCCCTATCAGCTCGAGCGCCGCGGTGCCGTTCGCGGCGGTCACGAGCTCGTACCCGCGAGTGGTGAGGATCGCGTCGAGAAGCTTGAGGTTCTCGGGCGTGTCGTCGACCGCGAGGATCTTCGGATGTCGTTTCATCGGGTGCGACCGCGCATGTAACCGCGCACCTGGTCCGGGAACTCCTTCACCGAGATCGGCTTGGTGATGAAACCGTCGAAGCCGGCCTTGTCGAAGCGCTCCCGGTCCTCCTTCATCACCGAGGCGGTCAGGGCGACGACGGGGATCGAGGCCGTCGCATTGTTCTGCCTGAGCTCACGGAGCGCGCTCACACCATCCATGCCTGGCAGCTGGATGTCCATCAGCACGAGATCGGGCTTCCGTTCCTGGGCGAGCGCGATGCCGTCCTCCGCGTTCGTCGCTTCGATCGTCTCGAAGCCGTGGAAACGGAGAAGGTCACGCGTCAGCTTCAGGTTCTTGTCGTTGTCTTCGACGATCAGGATCAGCTCCTTCACGTGCGCACCGGCGCGGCCTGCCGCAGCGGCAGCGTGAACGTGAATCTGCTGCCCTTTCCAGGCGCGCTCTCGAGCCAGATTCGCCCACCGTGCAGCTCCACGAAGCGCTTCGTCAGCGTCAGGCCCAGCCCGGTGCCCTCGCGCGAGCGTTCGCGGCCCACCTGCTGGAACTCCTCGAAGATCCGCGCCTGGTCCGCTTCGGCGATCCCAATGCCGTTGTCCTGTACGTCGACACGCACGTCGCCGTTGTCACGTCGGGCCGTCACATTTACGTTCCCACCGTCGGGTGTGAACTTCACCGCGTTCGATAGCAGGTTGTAGAGGATCTGCTTCACCTTGCGCTCGTCCGCTTCGACGCGGTCCAGCTCATCCGAAACGTCGACATTGAGCGTGATGCCGTTCCGCGCTGCACGTTCTCGCACGATCGTGACCCCGCTCTGAAGCGCGCTTCGGAAGGAGAAGGTCGAGAGCTCCAGCTCCATCCGGCCGGCCTCGATCTTGGACAGGTCCAGGATGTCGTTGATGAGCGAGAGAAGATGCTGGCCTGACCCGATCACGTCCTGCAGATAGTCGCGCTGCTTCTCGTTAACTTCGCCGAACAGGCCCTGGATCAGGACCTCAGAGAAGCCGATGATCGCGTTGAGCGGTGTCCGCAGCTCGTGCGACATATTCGCAAGGAACTCGCTCTTGTGCCGGCTCGCGACCTCCAACTGGCGGCTCTTGTCCTGGATCTCGTTAAAAAGACGAACGTTCCGGATGGCGATAGCCGCCTGATTCGCGAACGTCTCTACGAGCTGAACCTCCCGCTCGGAAAACGGGCGTACCGTCTCACGGCCGAGAATGATCGCGCCGGTGACGACGCCCTCGCTCAGCACGGGCACGCCGACCAGCGATCTTGATTTCGTTGCTCTGACGGTGGCCGACATGCGGAGAAGCTCCGCGTCGTCTGCGGCGTCTGAGACCTCGATCGTTCGGGCCTCTGCATACACGCGCCCAACGATCGATCCCCGGGCCCGGTCGATCTCGAATGCGCGAGCGAACAGGGGTGGGCGCTCAGCGAAGAGCGCTTCATTTTGTGGCGTTCGACCGTAGCGCGGACCCCACGTGTACGACTTGCTGTCGATGCTGTGCATCATCCAGGCGACGTCCGCGTCCGCGAGCTTCGCAGCGTTCTCGACGACCGTTTGCAGCGTTGGGTCCAGGTCGAAGACCGTGCCACTGATCGTTTTTAGAACCTCACTCACGGCGCTCTGCCGCTGGAGCGCCTCCTTTGTTTCGTTGAATAGACGCATGTTCTCGATAGCGATTGCCGCCTGGTCGGCGAACGTCTGCACGAGCTCGATCTCGCGTTCGCTGAACGGCCGGACCGCATATCTCGCGAGCACCATTCCGCCGATGCTGCGCCCGTCCCGGAGCATCGGAACGCCAACAACGGTTCGTGACTCGGTGAGCCGAGCGACGATGGAGCCCTTAAGTTCCGGATCTTCCTTCACATCGGGAAGGTGCACGGTGCGACCCTCGGCAAGGGTGAATCCCATAAGGCCACCGCCCGTTCCGAGCGGGATCCACGGTCCGGCGATGTGGCCCTGAGCACGCTGACGCACCAGCTCGTCTTTAACGGCCTGCGGGAACTCGGTGCTGTACGCGACCGTCGTGAATTGGTCGTTCTCTACGCGAGACAGCCAGCCGATGTCAGCGCCCGCAAGCCGCACCGCGTTGTTGAGCACGATGTCGAGGACCGGCTGAAGATCGAACGCGGATCGGCTTATGGTCTTGAGCACGTCTCCGACGGCGGTCTGCTGCTCCAGCGCCTCTTTTGTCTCGTTGAAGAGCCGCACATTCTCGATCGCGATAACGGCCTGTTT
>DATEZK010000101.1:0-3549 GCA_035255665.1 Candidatus Limnocylindria bacterium | reverse complement strand
ACGGTGACTGCCGCGCCTTCGGGCTTGGTGGCGATGACGTTCACCGACGTCCGCTCGGGAGAGAGCTTCAGCCTCGCTCAGTTCGAGGGCAAGGTGACGATCGTCCAGCACATGGCGGTGTGGTGACTGACGTGCCGGTCGCAGTTGCGACTGATCAACTCGGCCCTCCCGACGCTCGGCGACGATGTGGTCATGGTGAGCGTGGACGTCGACGGGTCGGAGAGCGCCGAGCAGCTTCGGCGGTACGCGGATAGCGAAGGCTGGCGGTGGCGCCATGCGCTCGCGACACGCGCCTACCTCAACATGGCGGCCGAGCGCTTCGGCACCGGGGCGCTGAACCCGCCCTCCGACGCGACGCTCATCATCGACACGAAGCGCAACGTGGAGGCGCACTTCGGTAGTAAGAACGAACAGCAGATCCGCGACCTCGTCGCACGCGCGCGGCGGTGATCCTGGCCGCCGACCTCGTCTCCGCGTTCGGGGTCGGACTCGCCGCCACACTCTCGCCCTGCGCGCTACCGCTGTACCCGGGCTTTCTCGCCTACCTCGCCGCCAACAGCGAGCGCACCGCGAGCGCTGCGGTGGTCCGCTGGCTCGGCTTGTTCGTGCTGCTCGGCGTTCTGACGATGATGATCGCCCTCGGCGCGGTGCTCGCGCTCCTGTCCGGCGCGATCGCCGGCGGCAGCGCCGTCCTGCGGATCGTTGTCACCATCGGGGCGGAGATCCTCGTCGTCGGGCTTGGGGTCTTGCTGGTGCTCGGCATCAATCCATTCGCGCGCCTGCCGTCGCTCGGCGCGAACGTCCAGGCGCGCGACGCCGTCCTCTCCGCGTATCTGTATGGCCTGCTCTACGGTCCGATCGCGCTGCCGTGCTCGGCCGCGCTCTTGATCAGCGTGTTCACGTTGTCGGTCACGATCGGCACCTTCGCCGAGCGCATGCTCTTCTTCCTTGTCTTCGGGCTCGGCTTCGGCATGCCGCTCTTCGTGATCTCCCTGCTCGCGCCGGCGCAGCAGTCGTGGTTACTTCGCCAGTTCACGCGCCACTACACGCTCGCGACCCGGCTGGCTGGCGTGCTCCTGATCGTCGTCGGAACGCTCGACCTCATCGCGAACCTCGCGACTGTGCGCCTCTACTTCTAAACTCACCTCCGGGCTCTTGCGACTCCCAAAGCGCGTCTTCGGCAGCCTGGAGATAGAAAGGGGACCCACGTGACCGTAACGACGAGACCGGCAGAAGAGGTGACCGAGCAGGCACAGGCGCTACACAAGAAGTCGATCGTGATCGACGGCTGCTCGTTCTTCCTCCGCGGTTACAACGACCGAGTCGCGTCGGGTGGGCTCACCGCCATCAACTTCACGGTCCCGGACGTATACGCCGATGCCCCAGATGCGTTCCGGGCGATCCGCGAGTACTACGAGGTCGTTCGCCGCGATCCCAAGGTCGTCATCGTGCGCACCGTCGCGGACATCGAGCGCGCCAAGGCGGAGGGCAAGCTCGCGGCGATCCTCGGTGCACAGAACTCGCGCTTCCTCGGCACGGAGCTCGTCCTCGTCGAAATGTTCGCGCGGCTCGGCGTGCGCGTCGTCCAGCTCACGTACAACGAGCGCAATTTCGCGGGCGATGGCTGGATGGAGCCAAACGACGCCGGCCTCAGCTTCTTCGGGCGCGCGCTCATCAAGGAGCTCTCTCGCTGGGGCATCGTGCTCGACCTCTCGCACATCGGTCGGCGCACGATCCAGGAGGCGATCGCGGCGGCCGAGGGACCGGTCGTCGTGACGCACGCCGGCGTCCAGAAGTTCGTCGACCACGGCCGCACCGTGACCGACGACGAAATGAAGAAGATCGCCGCGACCGGCGGCGTTGTCGGCGTCACGTCGTTCGGCTCCTTCAACTGGCGCGGGGGCAACGAGCGTCCTCGTCTGGCCAACTTCCTCGAGGCGATCGAGCACGCCGTCAGCGTCGCCGGCATCGACCATGTCGGCATCGGTACTGACAGCGTCGTCGAGCCGGGCGGTTATCCGCAGAAGGTGCGCGACCACGCCGCGATGACGTACGGCCCGTACTCGGACAAGCAGGTCGACTACAGCCGCCGGTTCAAGGCCGCCACGCCGGGTCTGCCGACCGACGATCACCTCGAGGGGTTCCGCAGTATGGAGCACCTCCCACGCGTGACCCAGGGCCTGCTGGACCGCGGATACAAGGAGGAAGACGTGCAGAAGGTGCTCGGGGCGAACTTCCTGCGCGTGTTCCGGAAGGTCTGGAAGCCCCTGCCCTGATAGGTCCTGGCTATGCCGAGCGGAGCATCCTGACGACCTCGGCGTAGAGGTCGAGGACGCTCTCCATCGTCTCGCCCGGCGCGACCTGGAGGTAAGCCATCACGCCACCGGCTCCGGCGTCGAACACGGCGCGGAGCTGCGTGGCCACGTCCTCCGGCGTGCCCGCGCACGCGATCGGGGTGACCAGCTCCGCCGGGATCGCGTCGGCGAACGGGAGGAACGCTGCGCGGTCCTGCGTGCGCACGAAGGGACCGGCGGCGCGGAGCCGGCGATCGAGCTCCGGCGGCAGCGAGAGACCGTGTGGCGCGAGGTAGCCGATCTTCGGGTACTGGGACCAGAGATACCGCGCGAGCCGCAGTCGGCCCTGGTAGATGGCGTTCTCGCGGTCGCGGGACAGGCTCACGTCGAGGCGCGCGAGCACATCGGGTCCGGTCGACCGGCCCGCTCTCGCCTGTCCCTGCCGGACGAGCTCGAGCTTCGGCCGAAGGATCAGTGGTGACGCGCAGTGCGCGACGATCACGCCGTCGGCGACCTCGCCAGCGAGTCGGAGGGTGTGCGGTCCGTCGGCCGCGAGATAGATCGGGATCCCGGCGCGGGTCGGGAACTGCAGGGCCGCGTCCGACCACGTGACCGTTTCGCCCTTGAAGCTGAAACGCTCCCCCGCCCAGAGCCGGCGAATGATGTGGATCGCCTCGCGCAACCGCACCGCGGAACGTTCGAGCGCGATGCCCATCTGCGGAAAGCCGACGCGGCCGGCTCCGTAGCCGAGCACAGCCCGGCCTCCGGACAGCTCGTCGAGTGACGCGACCGCGAGCGCCGTGAGCGCTGGATGGCGCGTGTACGGCTCGGTCACGCCGGGACCGAGGCGGATGCGGGAAGTGGCGAGGGCGCACGCGGCGAGGCCCGTATACACCTCGCGATAGAACTGCTCGTCCCCGTACCAGAACGCGTCGAGACCGAGATCCTCGCTCCGACGCGCGTATCGCATCAGATCGTGATGTGGGTACTCGGCATTCACGAGCACGCCGTAGGTCACCGTCGCCGGGTCGGCCACTCTAGTGGATCAGCCTCCCAGTTCGGTGTGGAAGGCGGCGGAGAGGCGGGCGATGTGCCCGCCCCTCCGCGCCCACGAGCTACTTCTTACGCGGATGTGTGTTGGAGCCGTTATCCGTCCAAGTCAGGTTGTACATGTCCTGGCCGATCTTCTTCTGGGTGGCGACGTCTTGCCACCAGAAGTCGTGGAACTCAGCGCGGTAGGGACGCATGTACGTGT
>DATEZK010000100.1:0-3293 GCA_035255665.1 Candidatus Limnocylindria bacterium | reverse complement strand
GATCACTAAGGACCTGGCGCCGCGCGTCGGGGTCGCGTACGGCTCCGGCATCGGCGGCGTGAGCACGGTGGTCGAGAACGTCCTGTCGCACGCGAAGGACCCGCGCCGTATCTCCGCGTTCATGATCCCGATGATGATCATCGACATGGCCGCAGGTGAGATCGCGATGAAGTTCGGAGCGAAGGGCCCCAACATGGGACTCGCGTCCGCATGCGCTTCGAGCGCGCACGCGATCGGCGAGGGCGCTGAGATGATCCGGCGCGGTCAGGCGGACGTCATGTTCGCGGGCGGCTCCGAGGCCGGGCTGATCAAGATCGCGATCGCGGCCTTCAACCAGGCCCACGCGCTGTCGAAGCGCAACGATGTGCCCGAGAAGGCCTCACGTCCTTTCGACAAGGAGCGCGACGGCTTTGTGTTCAGCGAGGGCGGTGGGTGCGTCGTCCTGGAGGAGCTCGAGTTCGCGAAGGCGCGTGGCGCGAACATCCTGGCGGAGCTCATCGGCTACGGACAGAGCGCCGACGCCCACCACGTGACCGCTCCGGCCGAGGGCGGTGAGGGCGCGGTGCGCGCGATGCGCATGGCGATCGAGGGCGCCGGCATCGCGCCGACCGATGTCGGGTACATCAACGCACATGGCACCTCGACGCCAATGAACGACGCGTCCGAGACCGCGGCGGTGAAGACCCTGTTCGGAAAGCACGCGCACAAGCTCGCGGTGTCGTCGACGAAGTCGATGACCGGACACACCCTCGGCGCGGCCGGCGCGATCGAGGCGATCTTCTGCGTCCTCGCGATGCGCGACGGCGTGCTGCCGCCGACCATCAATCAGGAAGTGCCCGATCCCGATTGCGATCTCGACTACGTCCCGAACGTGGCGCGCGAGCAGCAGGTCGACGTCTCGCTCTCGAACTCGATGGGCTTCGGCGGCCACAACGCGGCGCTCCTGCTGCGACGCTGGAGCTAGGGATGGCCGACCCCAAGAAGCTGCGCGCGGACGCGAACGCTCTCGTGACCGAGCTTCTGGAGCGCCTTGCCGCGGAGGACGTGCAGCAGCTCGAGATCCGACGCGGCGGCCTGCGCGTCAAGGTGAGCAAGAACGGGGCTGCCGTTGCTGCCACTCCGAGCGCGCCGGCGTCCGCGCCGTCCGGCGTCATCGTCACCGGGCCGGACCAGCAGGCGAAGGGTGAGCTCCCGACGGTCAACGCGCCGCTCACCGGGGTCTTTTACCGCTCGCCGACCCCGCAGGCGGCGCCGTTCGTCCAGATCGGCGCGGTGGTGAACAAAGGCGACGTGATCGCGCTCATCGAAGCGATGAAGCTGTTCAACGAGATCCGCGCGACCGCGGGCGGAAAGGTGAAGCGCATCTTCGCGGAGAACGGCCAGCTCGTGCGCGCGCACCAGCCGCTGCTCGAGCTCGAGCCGATCTGATGCCGGCGGTCTGCGTCGTGTGCAAGACGGCGCTCGAGGCCGACCGCATCCGGCTCCGCTACGAAGGCCGCTACTACGAGTTCGATCGCGACCGCTGCAAGATCATCTTCCAGGAGAATCCCGACCGCTGGCTCGATGCGTTCGGTGAAGTGCTCGACCAGCCGCGCTAGCGGCACTGCCCGCGCGCATCCGCGCGGCACACGGATGCAACGACCCGGCCGCCCGGCAGTTCGAGGATGTCGACATCGCCCACGCCCGGCGTTGCCGCGGTCGTTCCGCGCGCTGCCGTCGCGTAGATCCGTGACCCGTCGGCGGACCACCACGCATCCCAGATCTTCTTCGGCGACTCGACACGCTTGGGAGCTGGGTCGGCGAGCGCCCGCGTGTACACGTCGCCCTCGACGAACGGGTCATCCGCGACCGTGTACAGCACGCGGTCCGCGCTCGGGTGCCACGCGATCGAGCCAAAGGACTTCGACCCGAGCGGCTCGAGGTCGCGGATCAATCCATCGTTGGGGTCCACGGCGTAGACCCGATTCTCACCGCCGAACGAGCCGCCGCTACCCGCGACCGCGAGGAATGGCGCCCTCCCGCGCCAGCTGACCTGTGAACCCGTGCCGACCCATCCCTGCTCGCCGTTCGCGGCATCGAACACGGCGATCTTCGTGACGATGTCCGTGCCTTGCGCGAGAACGATCGCCGTGCGATCGATCGACCACGCCAGCGGGTACCAGATCTTGGTCATGTCGGCTGGATCCTCATCTTCGACGAACAGACGGGTGGGACCGCCGGCGGTGTCGCCGATCCGGACACCGTCGTGCCCGTGGAACGCGTAGCGCGCGCCGTCTGGGCTGATCACCCCATGGAGCGGGCCGACTGCCCAGATCTCGTCGTCCTCGTACAGGAGCGTCGCGCGCCCGGCGGTAACGTCGACGAGATAGAGCGCCGAGCGCTCGGCGGGACCGACCGCGGCCACGAGGAGCCGCTTTCCGTCGGCCGACTCGCTGAACGGCGGCGCGTAGTACGGCCGTCCCGGAGAACCGCGCGCCGCCACGACCTCCGCGTTCGAGCCCTTGGCGAGATCGACGAGGAGGATCCGACCGGTCTGTCCATCCGACAGCGCGATGTAGCGATGGTCAGCAGGAACGCTCGCCGCTCGGGCCGTGACCGCGGTCTTTGGCGCGGCCGCGCCCGCGCTGGCTGCTGGCGCGCCGGTCTGTGGCTGCGACTGCGGCTCGGGTGTGGAGCTGCACCCGAACGCGAGAAGGGCGGCAAGCGAGGTCGCGACGACGACCTTCATCACCCTACGGTGCCACGCCGGCCCGACTGACCGCTCGCTAAGTAACGAAGACGGAGGCGAACAGATACCCAAGTGAGAGCGAACCCGCCAAGGCGACCACGCCCCAGCCGAGGGCGGTCGTGAGGCGTCCGTTCACGGCATCGCCCATGACACGGCGGTCGGTGGCGAGCCGGAGGATGAACACGAGGATGATCGGAAGGAGGACCCCGTTCGCGATCTGCGCGGAGATGATGAGCGGGATCAGCGAGATCCCCGGGATAAGGACGACGATCGCGCCGAGGACGATCAGCAGCGTGAACAGGCTCATGAACACCGGCGCCTCGCGGAAGTTCTTGCTGATGCCGGACTCCCAGCCGAATGCCTCGCAGATCGCGTACGACGTCGAGAGCGGCATGACGACCGCACCGAGCAGCGATGCGCCGCAGAGGCCCATCGCGAAGAGCAGGCCGGCGCGCTCGCCGGCCAGCGGGACGAGCGCCTGCGCCGCGGCGTCGGCGGACGTCACCTGTATCCCCGCGGGATAGAGGACCGTGCCGGTCACGACGATGATGAAGAACGCGAACAG